>JACDOL010000169.1 GCA_017656165.1 Desulfotomaculum sp. | reverse complement strand
CTTGCTCTAAAAGCTTTTTCATTGCTTCTACCACCGCCGGGTCAAACTGTTTCCCGGAACAACGGCTCAATTCCTCTATCACCCACTCTTGGGAAAACGCCTTACGATAAGGCCTGTCCGAATTCATGGCATCATAAGAGTCCACCACCCTGATGATCCGGGCCAGAAGGGGTATCTTTTCACCGGCAATGCCTTCCGGATAACCACCGCCATCATAGTCTTCGTGGTGGTAAAGAACCGCTTCAACTACTTCTTGGGGGAGATTTGCCGGTTCCAGGATCTTTGCTCCCACCCTCGGATGAGTCTGTATTTCTTTTTCTTCCTCCGGTGTAAGCTTACTTGTCTTGAGCAGTATATATTCCCTTACCCCCACCTTTCCTATATCATGCAAAAGCCCTCCTATATAAACCATTTCCTGATCATTATCAGAAAGCCCCATTTCTTTAGCTACATCCTTAGCCAACAATGCTACCCGCAATGAATGGCCCTGCGTATACTTATCTTTTGCTTCTAACGCTGCAGCCAGCGCATTTACAACGTTCATGTAATATTCCCGTAACGATTCGTAAAGCTGTGCGTTCTCTATTGCCAGACCTACCTGACTGGCTATGATAGACAGGTAACCAACCTCATTTTCTTCCCTGTCCAGAGTGAAAGGCGTGCATACTATCAGCACCCCAAGTATCTTTCCTCCTGCCTGAACGGGAAACAATGCAGCCGACCGTATATCCTTGTCATAATATGGTAGGCACAAAGAACGGTCGTGCTTTGTCAAATCTTCTATTACCAGCGGCTGCGCTGTTTTCATCACCTCACCTAAGATCGTACCTTCTGCTTGCACTTGCTCAGCTTTTCCCTGCGATTCCTTGCTGAGCCGCAAGCTCCCCTTCAGAACAATTTCTCCCGTTTTTTTATCACGCAGCCCCAGCGCACACCACTTCACACCTACGACTTCCTTAAGGCTTTTCAACGTAGATTCGATGATCACATCCATTTCTAAACTGGAAGATATCT
>JACDOL010000168.1 GCA_017656165.1 Desulfotomaculum sp. | reverse complement strand
TAATTAAAAGAATAGGTTAAAATAAATACTTATTTAACCCGGCTGACCTTTACAGCCGGGTTAAATAACAATTATTATTTCAAGATATTAACAAAAATGGAAAGGTAGGGATATTGGCTGTGAGTTCAGATTGTGTTCCCGGGATTAAAGAAACAGTTGTTACCATTAATAGTTCCTGGTGTAAAAAATGCGGCATATGTGCTGCTTTCTGCAAAAAGAAAGTTCTGGTACAGCATAAGAATAAAACTATTGGCATAGAGAATTCCGAGAACTGCGTCGGATGTAAAACCTGTATAAATTTATGCCCTGATTATGCCATCAGTCTGGAGGTGAAGGAACAGTGATGCCTCCTAGACTAATGCAGGGCAATGAAGCTTGTGCAGAAGGGGCACTGGCAGCAGGCTTGAATTTTTACGCTGGGTACCCCATCACGCCTTCAACCGAAATTACCGAAATGCTGTCCTGTAAGCTTCCCTACAACGGCGGCCGGTTCATACAGATGGAGGATGAAATTGCCAGTATATCAGCGGTGATTGGTGCCTCACTTACCGGTGCCAAAGCCATGACTGCCACCAGTGGTCCTGGATTTTCTTTAAAACAAGAAAATATTGGATTTGCAGCCATTGCTGAAGTGCCATGTGTAATTATTAATGTTCAGAGGTTGGGGCCCAGTACCGGTGCTGCCACTGCTCCAGCACAAGGAGACGTTATGCAGGCCAGGTGGGGTACACATGGTGATCACCCGGTAATTGTTTTATCTCCCTCATCAGTAAAAGAATGCTTCACACTTACAGTAAGAGCATTTAACCTATCTGAAAGCTTAAGAGTGCCGGTAATACTGCTGCTTGATGAAGTTGTCGGCCACATGAGAGAAAAGGTAGAGCTCCCGGAACAGGATGAGGTAAAAATTATCAATCGTAAAGTGCCAAATGTTGAACCGTACCTCTATGTACCATATAGAGCAGGGGAGGATAAGGTGCCTCCTATGGCCAGTTTTGGAAGCGGTTATAGATATCATGTCACTGGTTTAATTCATGATGAAAATGGGTTTGCCAGTGAGGATCCAGAAATTGTGCAAGC
>JACDOL010000167.1 GCA_017656165.1 Desulfotomaculum sp. | reverse complement strand
TTTAATTTAAACAAAGGTGGTATATAATGGAAACAAACAAAGCTCTAGCATTACTTTTTTGTATTGTAGGAGCAATTTTAATGATTATTAGTATTCTTTATCGCAAAGGATATTATCAAATACCTTTTATGTCAAAATATAGTGAATCACAAAGAAAACAATACACTGACATTGGTATCCTACAATCATTATTCCTTATATCATATGGTATAGTTATATATTTTTATCTAAATAGCGAATATTTCAGGTTAATTTTTATTACTATTTTCTTGTTATTACAGACCTCCATATTATTATTTAAAAAGAATTCTATTGATTGGTTAACTAAAAGACTGGATGCTTTAAGCAAAGTCATGGCCACTAAAAAAACAAAGCATGACACTGTATATTGGATGTTTACTTTATTAATAATAGCGATACTTATATTATTTTCTTTACCTTTTTGGATTTTCCCAAATTATCCTCATAACTACATAGCAACTATATATCTAGTCGGTGGAATCTTATTATATATTCGTTCTTTTTTATTTAAGAATGATGAAGGAAGAATATCTTTATACGATTCTGGTTCAGGTATATTATTGATTTGTATTGCTATATACTCTTATTTTTTATTAAAAACAGAAGGATTCACTGCTATGGAAGGCAAAATGTTTGCAGCATTAGTAATTATAATTTTTAAAAGAACACCGCCAAAAACGGGACCCCTATAAAGCCTGTAACTAAACTAATAGTTGCAGGCTTAAGTATAATTTCTCATGAAAATTTTACCTTTAAGGTTGATTTTTCATTATGAGCAATCATCTATATATTTAAAGGAGGTGGTCTGTTCTATTTTTTTTACTCTTTTAACCGAACAAATGTTTGGTAGTATCGATTTAAAGGGTGATAAAAGTGATTGAAAACTTAAATGAAAGTCACAAACTTTTTAAAAACTTTTTAAGTAATGATTCACGCAGCAAAAAACTGTATCAAACATGGCTAAAGACTCATGATAAGAAAATATATGAAATACTATCTAAAAATTTTGCTAACTACGTTATTAAAATGCACTTTTACAGTTATGTTTTTCAAACCCTAAAATATAAGTCATTAGAAATAAAAAGAAGTATGAATAAAT
>JACDOL010000166.1 GCA_017656165.1 Desulfotomaculum sp. | reverse complement strand
TTTATAAAATATAATTGACAATGATAAAGATATTGTGTTACAATAAAACTTGTGGCAGCGGAGCACGGCCCCTTGGTCAAGTGGTCTAAGACACCGCCCTTTCACGGCGGTAACACGGGTTCGAATCCCGTAGGGGTCACCAAAAATGTGGAGGAGTGCCCGAGCGGCCAAAGGGAGCAGACTGTAAATCTGCCGGCGAATGCCTACGTAGGTTCGAATCCTACCTCCTCCACCATAAAAATTGATGGGGTGTCGCCAAGCGGTAAGGCAGCGGTCTTTGGAACCGCCATGCGTAGGTTCGAATCCTACCACCCCAGCCACAAATAAGTAACCCAAGGATCAAATTATCCTTGGGTTACTGTGCATGTTAAGAGATTTTTAATTGCTTGGACGGTTCATACCTTTAATTTTTTGAATTCGTTTAGTAAAAGAAGCTTTACCTGTTTCCCATGGAGCCCGGTACCCTTCTGGACCGGGCAAGTCACTTTTTAAAGTTCCTTTAATACGTTTAGGCCTTAAAATACCTCCTTTATTAATATTTTGTCTTAAGACGAAAAGAAATTACATGATAAATTTAAACGGAGCTGGAATAAAAAGGATTAAAAATGGTTAATTGTTAAATCGAAGACAAAGCAGTTTTAAAAAAGTTATTGACAAAGGCATTTTGTTATGCTACTATAACAAATGTCGCAAAAAGATGTGCGGTGATGGCGGAATTGGCAGACGCGCTAGATTCAGGTTCTAGTGGGCATTAAGCCCGTGGAGGTTCAAGTCCTCTTCACCGCACCAATATTTCACGCGGTGGTGGCGGAATTGGCAGACGCGCTAGATTCAGGTTCTAGTGGGCGTTAAGCCCGTGGAGGTTCAAGTCCTCTCCACCGCACCATAAAGGCCTGTGCATTTTGCACAGGCCTTATTTGGTTTGCCTGGCATGTCTGCCGAGCCGATGGGTTGAAAGAAACCCTGTCACCTAACCAGCGGGAAGACAACCCGTAGGCAAGGGCGTCACTGGCAACGGTGGGGTCTGGAGGAAGCCGAAGGGGGAACTTGGAACATAGCGAAAGCGAACCGGTCGGAAGGGCAACGGCCTTGCTAGGCACCCAAATGTGGTAATTGAACGATACCGGC
>JACDOL010000165.1 GCA_017656165.1 Desulfotomaculum sp. | reverse complement strand
CGGCGTGCCTGGGCACGTGTTTTATATTGCTGGTGGTTAACCAGTTCCGCTTTTAAAGTGTGGAAAAAACTCTCCATCACAGCATTGTCCCAACAGTTACCTTTCCTGCTCATAGAACAGATCATTCCGTGCCGCCACAGCAGCTGCTGGTATGCACGGCTTGCGTATTGGCTGCCGCGATCAGAATGGTGAATTAATCCAGCGCTTGGTTTGCGTTGATAAATGGCCATCTTTAATGCCTGCTCGGTCAAGTTAACACTCATTCGTTCATCCATTGACCAACCAACTATTTTGCGGGAGTATAAATCCATCACAACTGCCAGGTACAGCCACCCCTCACCAGTAGGTATATAAGTAATATCGGCAACCCACACATGGTTAGGAGCTGGTGTATTAAACCGGCGGGCCAGCTTATTTTCAGCAACCGGCATGGTATGCTCTGAGTTTGTTGTTGCTTTATACCTGCGCCTTTGAATGGCCCTAATGCCTGCTGATCTCATAATACGCTCAACACGCTTTTTCCCGCAATGAATACCCTGCTGGCGCAGTTGTTGGTGAATTCTCGGACTGCCATAAGTCCCCCGACTCTTTTTGTGGATAACTTTAATCTTTTCTAAAATTGCCGCATCCTGTTGACTTCGCTGGCTTTTAGAACGTTTGCACCAGGCATAATAAGTACTCCGGGAAACCTTGAGGACTTGGCACATCCTCTCGACATGGAATTCGTCCATGTGTTCCCGGATAAACCGACATTTCATCTCGGTGTTTTTGAGAAGATGGCCACTGCTTTTTTTAATATGTCACGCTCTTCTTTTATAATTTCCAGTTCGCGTTTCAGTCGGCGAATTTCTTCCTCTTCAGGTGTTCCCGGCTTACGATTACCTTGCCCGGGAAAGCTGGCATCACCAAGTTCCTGAAACTGCTGCCGCCAGCGTCTTAAATTTGTTACATTAATACCTAAGTCCCTGGCCACAGCAGCAGCGGATTTACCGCTTGTTTTTAAAAGTTCTACTGCTTCCTTTTTAAATTCTTTCGTATATGTTCTCCTTGCTTCACCCACTGTTTTCAGCACCCCCAGTTATTTATACTATACACTCTTAACCAGCTGTCTATCAAACCGGGGGAAGGGCA
>JACDOL010000164.1 GCA_017656165.1 Desulfotomaculum sp. | reverse complement strand
TAATTATAAGCTCGGATATTTTCTGCAGAAGTTTTTCAGGCAGTTCGCTGAAGAGGTCTATTTTTCTTAAAAGATTAGTTTTCATTTTTTTCTCCTTCATTATTATTTTACTCTTTCCAGGTAGTCGTCTATTATATCACCAAACCGCAGGTTAGGATTGTTAACATCAAGCATTATATTAAGGGCTTTTTGCAGGTAATAAGGAACTTCATTTATAGACGCAGCTTCTTTTACATCCTTTGCCAGCTGGGGGTGCCTGCCCAGTTTTCCCCCGGCAATAATCTTCCATCCTTCCCTTTTCTTTTCAATTGCCTGTGAAGGGCAGGCGTTAAAACAGTCCCCGCATCCTATACATGATTCCCTTTTTATTTTAATTCTTTCATTTTCTATATCTAAAGCACCTTCCCTGCAGGCACGAACACAAGCTGAACAGAGGGTGCATTTATCCTGATTTATTTCGGGATATGCAGCTGCATAAACACCAAACTCCTTTATTTGAGGCTGGGAGCAGCAGTTGGGGCAGCCGGCCAGGCACACTTTAAATACCTGGTGGTTTTTTATTTTACCTTGTAAAGCTTCCTTTCTTTTGGTCTTAAATCCTGCTGCTGATACAGCCTTTTCAAGGGCTTCACGCAGCTTATCTAATTCCCCCAGTGATTTGGGGCACCCGTTTACTGCCCTGCAGGTTTGAATTATTATCGGTTCCTGGATTCCTTGAGTCATGATTTCACCCCCCGCACCATTATAGAGGCGCTCGAACAGCAAAATCTATGATTAAGATCATAATAGTTTATGAACTTACCTAACTGCTTTAACTACAGTACTAAATGAACATTCCATGGTTCTCCTTTGAAATTCCCAAATACAGCCAATTGTTTAAAGCCTGCTTTTATAAGCAGGCATTCCAGTTCTTCTTTCCTCAGCGGCTTAAGAATTACTCTGTTTAGGAGTTTTTGTCGAGAACTTTATGTACAGCATGCTGGGAAAAGAGATTTTTAAAAAAATTAAAGCCCTCATTTCGATGGCTTAACCAAGCATTTTCTTCAAGTCTTCCTTGGGGTCGCCGGACAGCTGGAGGTTAAAGTTATCCTGGAGAACTTTTACAACATTGGGTGTCAGGAATTCAGGCAGTGATGGACCTACA
>JACDOL010000163.1 GCA_017656165.1 Desulfotomaculum sp. | reverse complement strand
GTCGTGGGGCGGCGGTCCCGTCCCTGGTGGGTTCGATTCCCACACACTCCCGCCAACCCTTCTAGGTTTTGTACTTTCTTTAAAAAGTAAAATAATTTAAAACTTGACCGCTGAATACTAAGCAAAATCCTCCTTTTAAGCTTTCAGAGTAAAAGCTTAATAAGGAGGATTTTTTCAAAAGCAGAGAACTGTTCCGAAAATACAAAGCTTTTTTAAATTTATAAAATATCCCCTTTATATACCGGTTAGTATACTACCCTACCCTTTTACCTCCATTTTCATAATACTCCACAATATATTTATCTAATTTTTGACTTATTTTAAGAAGAATTTCTCCGCTGATATTCATTTTAGCTGCATTATTTAGAATGTTTCTTGCTATTTCTATTTTTTTATTTGTATTCACTTCCTACACTCCTCACGAGCACCTATAGACATTATTTTATATTAAATAATTGCTTATTGCAAATATTAAATATATGCTTACTGCAAATTCAGATGCTGCCCAAAGTTCGGTAAAGTATCTAAGATAGGGAGTGAACAATTATGAAAAAAAAAATTGAGATAGACAAAAAAGCCATCGGACAGAGAATACGGGATGAAAGGAAAAAGCTCGCACTCTCAAGAGAAGAGTTTTCAGAAATTATAGGGCTTTCCGATTATTATGTTGGGCAATTAGAACGGGGGGAAAGACAAATGAGTCTTCCCGTTCTGGTTAAAGTTGCCAATTGCTTGCACTTATCTTTAGATTACCTTATATTTGGAAAAGTTTCTCACAATGCAGACTCTGTAAATGAAGACTATAATGATTATCAAACATTTAATTATAATAAAATTAAAGAAATAAATAGTTTACTTAAAAGATGCTCATCAAATCAATTAAATTTACTTGAAAAACTTATAAAAACTATTCTTCCTTATATTAATAAAAATTAAAAACTTATTTTACCGGTTGCAGCTATTTTACTTTTTAACACTATGCCACTTGGAAGTAACATTTAGACTTATTCCCATCAATAAAAGTGAAAAAACCGCGAAAGTTTATAACTTCCCCGGTTTTTTTGATGATTATTTTTTATTTTTTATACAAGAGGCCAGCCTGGCCAGTGAACGGTCATATGTTTTTTCACCGGGAGTAATTTTGCATGCCACCTATCCAGTGTCATGGCATAATGCATGCGGAGGCTTTCGGCATGCAGCAGGTGAAAATCATATTCAGGCAGAAGGTAAAATTGTCAACACCAAATTATTGACAGGTTTTACTGGCAACAGGCATTGGTAATTTT
>JACDOL010000162.1 GCA_017656165.1 Desulfotomaculum sp. | reverse complement strand
CTCCTGCTTAAAACAAAAATAATTCCCTCTGGGAATTGAAACGAACACCCACAGCGCTGGCAAATAAATTTTGCTAGTGCCTTAAAACAAAAATAATTCCCTCTGGGAACCCTAACAATCTGCTCATTATAGAGTGGATTGTTTATTTTTTTGTTAAGTAGTTTTGCAGTCATTCATATCATGTGACGTTAAGTTGGGGTGGTTTTAGAATATAATTTTTAATTGTCGGGAATTTTATTGGTATAAAATGTAAATTCAGGGGTGTTTCTGGTGAAAAAATTAAAAGGAAATGATGAGCAGCAGTACCTTCCCATATCTGCAGTGGCCGAAATTTTATACTGCCCCCGCAACTTTTACTACCGGGTGCTAGAAGGGGCAGAAGAACAAAACGCCCATGTTTTGGAAGGAAAACTGCAAGAAGAGCGTCGCAACGAGCGTGCCAGTGTAAAACGGGAAGATTACCACCAGGTTCGCTCAATAAAAATATCTTCAGACCGGCTGAAATTGGTGGGAATAATGGATGCAGTGGAAGAAGGAACAGACATCTACCCGGTGGAATACAAAAAAGGAGATTTGGCAGAAAACATTAATGATGATGTACAGCTTTGTGCCCAGGCTATGGTGTTGGAGGAAAAGCTGGGGCGGGATATAGACCGGGGCTATATTTACTATGTAAAATCACGAGCCAGGAGAGAAGTGATATTTGATCAACAACTGAGAGAAATGGTGCTGAACACCATTGACAGGGGTTTTGAAATAATTCACTCCGGTGAAATACCAGCACCAATTGCAGATAATCGCTGTGATGGGTGTGCCTTAAACAGCCGCTGCCTTCCTTTTGAAGTAAACTACCTTACCGGCAGTAATGAACAAAGAGAAGTTAGACCTGTGCCCAGTTATAACCTGGGTAGGGTGCTGTATGTGGATGAACAAGGGGCATATTTAAGAAAAAAAGGAGAACGGGTGCTGGTTACCAAAGATGATACCGAGGTTATGGATATACCGCTGTGCAATATTGAACAGGTGGTACTGGTAGGTACAGTAAATATTTCTGCACCTTTGATAAAGCTGTTTTTAAAGCGGGGAACAGAGGTGCACTTTTTAACCAAAGGAGGCAGGTACAACGGCAGTTTGCAGCCACCCTTGGGTAAAAATTCTGTTTTGCGCATTGTCCAGCACAAAGCGTTTCAGGATGAAGAATATCGCTTGAAACTGGCAAAAGAGTTTGTTCGGGGCAAACTGGCCAATATGCGTACGCTGCTGCGGCGGCACAACCAGGATAAACAGCACGATGAACTGGCCAGG
>JACDOL010000161.1 GCA_017656165.1 Desulfotomaculum sp. | reverse complement strand
TCATCTCCTTTATTTGTAATTATTACCATTTACACAAAACTTTTTACATTCTCGATTTACTGGCTTCTCATTTAATAAAAAATTCTAAAACTGAAGTACCGGAAGATGTTATTTCCTATGGATTAGAAGTAATACTTAATTTGCTAGTGCAGCTGGCAGTAATAATATTTATAGGTTACATCTTTGGTTTTCTACCTGCAGTACTGGCTGCTGTAATACCTGCAATTATTTACCGTTCTTTGTCGGGGGGAATTCACATTTCATCATTTGTAGGCTGTACTGCTGTTTCAACTTTAGCCTTTTCACTAATAGGCTACATATCATCCAAGATTATCCTGGATACTTTTACTGTTACAGCAGTCTATATCTGCTTAATAGCAGCAGCAGTTGTGTGGTCTCCATTCAGTCCAAAAAGAAATCTAACCAAAAAACGGTTAATTAGTTTTAAAGTAATGAGCACTTTATTTCTACTGGTCATTTTAGCAGTATGCCTCTTATATTTAAACAACACCCATTTATCAACCGCTGTAGTTTTGGGCTTAACCTGGCAGACATTGACCATAACCCCACCGGGAATTTGGATAATTAAAAGATTAGATATACTTATACATTCTAGAAAGGGGGGAAAAAGAGAACATGTTCAGTAAAATTAAAATGGCCTTACTTACTTCTTTATGTACCATTGCAGCAGCTGCAGCAGTTTTTAATGTAGGCATCAATTGTGTAGGTATGCTTTACGAACCTGAATTTCCTGAATCTTTAAAAAAGTAAGTCCTTAAAGGCAGGGGGTGTAGATTATTCTGCACCCCTTCCTTTGGATGGAGGTAGCATGTGCAGGTTGTTTTTGTTACAGGCAAACCGGAGTATGCAGTGGAAGCTTTTGATATAGAAGTCACTGATTATCTTGTAAAACCTTTTGATGAAGACAGACTTAATAGATGCATACAAAGACTGCTGAAAAAAGCAAGTACCTTACACATTAACCGCACAAGGCAAACCAACCTGTCCTGCACCCAGTACTAATCACTTTTCCTGTATTCATTATAAAAAATGGCTAAACCAAGAAACATCAAAGCTATACCCATGACAGCCGGACTTGTTCCCCATGTTTTACTTAAAGCTGTCAAAAATTTGCCCGGCGGGTTGCTCCACCCGTGCAGGTTGGGCAGATAATTTACTGTTGCCAGGTGAACAAATCCGTATAAAACAGCACCAGCAATTATGCAGGCAGCTCCAATTATAACCTTAATTATTTTTCTTTCCATCCAAAACAACCCTTAATATAAATATTACCTTAATTTTCAGAAAATCGGAGAAAATATTTTACTCTATCATTACA
>JACDOL010000160.1 GCA_017656165.1 Desulfotomaculum sp. | reverse complement strand
GTCAAGCCACTTTGACCAGGCTGCGCAAATTCATCCCGCGTTTTTCCCGTATTCGCCCCACGGCCAGCGCCAGCATTACTGCCAGGGCCAGCGCACAGCGCAACTTCATTTTTTGCAAACCCCGAATAAAGTGCTTCTCAAACCCAAAGACTTCATCCAGGCGTGCATTCACTCTTTCCACAGCCGTACGTTTTTTGTAGGTTGCCTTCCATTTGTAGCTGGACCGCGCCAATGGGGTGAAGATCCGCCGGTCTTCCGCCAGGGGAATCCGCACCCCACCGGCTGCGGAACACTTATCCATGCCTTGGCACTCCAGCCCGTAGTGCCGGGCCGGACAGCGGTACTTCAGCGCTGCCCGGTCTTTTTCAAACCCCCCGAAGGCCATCTCCCGGCGCTTGTTCGTCCGGGGACAATGACAGTAGACCGTACCACAATAATCATAGACGATGTTGTCTTTGCCGGCCAAAACCCGTGTTTCTTCGCCGTCCCGCCACTGGTTGCGGATGTCAATCACCGGCTTGATCCGGTGTTCGTCCCATAGTTTTACGATTAGTTTCGTGTCATCGTAAGCTTTATCGGCCAGCAAAACATCGCATCTTTCCACCAAGGCCGGCTGTTCTTTGGCCAGCCGGTCAATCATGGTGTGCCCTTCCTTAACATCGCTGGCCGAGGCCTTTGTCACCGTAAAGGACACCGGTAATTCATATTGGGCATCAACCAGCAGGTGAAGTTTGTAGCCAAACCACGAGATTATTTTTTCCCATAGAGTGCCGTCTTTTCTGCGCCCCCGGTATGTTTTTTTGCCAAAGTCGGCATCGGTGTCGCGGCGCCCGTCGGGCTTTGGTGGTGTACCATCCTGTTTTTTGCCACGGCTTAGGCTGTTAATGGCTTTGCTGTCTATGGCTAAGACCTGCCCGAAGTCGGGTAATAGCTCGCTTATTTTTTCTACCAGGCGGGTGAATATTTTTTCCACTTCGTCGATGTTCTCCATAAGTTTCCGGCAGAAACGGCTGTATACGTAAGACGGCGGAACCGCCCGTTCCCCCAGCCACGGGTCGAATCCGCAAATCTCCCGCAGTTGCGCGTTCCGCAACAGCTCGCGCCGCAGGCTCTCTATGGACGGGTGCTGGTATATAATCCCTGCTATTATTGAATTCCAAACTGCCCGTATCGGATAATCATCCCGGCCATTGCCGCGTTCCTGCTCCAGTTTGCGCATTAATTCTTCATCGGGCAGGTTGCGAAGGACCAATACCAGCCGCTTTAAATCACCAAGTTCTTCTACTTCCCGCCACCCAAAAAGCTGTGGTTGTGGTATAATAGCCATAAGGGAAACCTCCTTTTGTTTCTTTTTT
>JACDOL010000159.1 GCA_017656165.1 Desulfotomaculum sp. | reverse complement strand
GAAAAATTTTATGTGCAAAATAATGTTTTAAGAGCGGAAAATGCCCTGGCTGAAAACTTAAAGCAAATCAATAAGTTAGCAGCAGATTGGGCAGCGTGGGATGATACATATTTTTTTATGGAAAATGCCGATGAGAAATATATTAAATCAAATTTTGTGGACTCTACATTCATTGAACAGCAGCTTAATATAATATTACTTATTGATAATGAAGGCAGCTTGGTTTATGGAAAGTATTTTGACTTAAAAAACAAAAAAGCTGCTCCTATACCAGAAGAATTACTGCAGCACTTCTCTAAAGAAAGCCCGCTAATTAGCCACCCTGATATTAAAAGCAGTAAAACGGGAATTATTCAATTACAAGAAGGACCAATGCTTATAGCTTCCCAACCGATACTTACCAGCAGCGAGAAAGGACCTATCCGTGGTTCACTGATTATGGGCAGATATTTAAATTCAGAAGTTATAAATAAAATATCTAAGCAAACTATGCTTTCTATTTCAATGCATCCGCATAATGAACAGATTAATTTATCGTCAAGGGATGATGTGATAGTAAAACCTCAAAGTGATAATGTTGTATCCGGGTATACTCTGCTGTATGATTTTTATGGGAATCCTTTTTCCGTGTTAAAAATAGATATGCCCAGGGATATTTACCAGTATGGAAAAAACACAATATCATATTTTCTTATTTCACTTTTTCTCGCTGTTTTTGCGGCCTTCCTGCTGTCATACCTTTTTTTGAATAAGTTGGTCATATCACGGCTATCTAATTTAAACAAGTCAGTGCGCAGTATCGGAGAAAATAATTATATATCTGAGCGCCTGCCGGTTTCAGGTAGCGACGAAATATCAGAGCTAACCTGTTCCATTAACAAAATGCTGGACTCTATTAAACAAATACATAGTAAACTATTAAAGAGAGAAAGCCAGTACCGGGACATGACTAATAAGCTTCAAACTGCCCACCAGCAGCTCTATATGGGCACAATAAAACTCTTTTAATTGATTATGTGATGAGCGAAGATAAATTATTGGCAGATTGTGATAATATACAAAAGCATGGGGATATATATTTTGCCGAATGCTTTATTCAAAGAGGCAGAAATGGAAAAGGCTGTTATCTGCTGCAGAAAGCCGCTCCTCTATATGATAATAACGGACGCAAAGTTGGTGCTATAGAATCAATCCAGGATATTACCGAAAGAAAAATACAGGAAGAACATTTGAAGTACTTGAGTATGCATGATACCCTTACAGGCCTTTATAACAGGGCCTACTTAGAACAAGAAATAAATAGGGTAGAAAATGAAGGTTTGTATCCAGTAAGTGTAATGCTGTGTGATTTAGATGGTTTAAAAGCAGTTA
>JACDOL010000158.1 GCA_017656165.1 Desulfotomaculum sp. | reverse complement strand
ATTAGTATACTGATGTATGCCCAGGGTGTCAAGAAATATTTAGTTAAAAAAATGTAAAAATTTGAGCTTTAAGTCATTGTTTATTTTATTTAAACCACAGCAAATTTATATTATCTGCTGTCAAATTAAGACGAAAATTAAAGCAGGGTGTCAATAGGTATTATAGAAATATTACATGGTACAGCTTTTTTGTATACTGTACATGAATTCTTTGGAACGGGTGATTATAATGAAAGTTTTGGTAGCAGTAGATTCATTTAAGGGGAGTCTTTCCAGCATAGAAGTGGCCGAGGCTGTTAAAAAGGGAATTTATCGAGTGTTTCCCCAGGCCCAGGTGATGACAGTCCCTATGGCAGATGGTGGTGAAGGAACAGTGGATGCCCTTGTCACTGCCACCGGCGGCAAATTAATTACCGTTAACGTCACCGGCCCCCTGGGAGCACCGGTAGAAGCCCAGTTCGGCCTGCTCCCGGACGGAACTGCAGTACTGGAAATGGCTGCTGCCTCCGGTTTGCCTTTGGTCCCGGAAAACAAGCGCAACCCCAGCATAACTACCACATACGGCACCGGGGAGTTAATTAAAGCGGCACTGGATTACGGTGCCACCAGCATTGTACTGGGCATCGGAGGAAGCGCTACCAACGACGGAGGTGCCGGTATGGCCCAGGCCCTAGGGGTACACCTGCTGGATGAAGAAGGTAAAGAACTTGGTTACGGCGGCGGCCAGTTAAAAAAGCTTCACCGGATTGATACAAGGGACATGGATCCGCGAATAAAGACTGTTAAAATCCAGGTGGCATGCGATGTGCAGAACCCCTTATGCGGCCCCACCGGTGCTTCAGCAGTATACGGCCCCCAGAAGGGAGCAGCACCGGAAATGGTTAAAGAGTTGGATTCTAACCTTCGCCATTTCGCCGGTATTATAAAGAAACAGCTGGGTGTCGATGTGGCTGAAGTACCCGGTGCCGGCGCTGCTGGCGGACTTGGTGCCGGTCTGATTGCCTTTGCCGGTGCAGAACTCAGACCCGGTGTGGAGATTGTATTGGATACCGTTAATATCGACAGCTTAATGCAGGATGCTGACCTGGTTATTACCGGTGAGGGGCAAATTGATGAACAGTCCGCATACGGTAAGGTCCCGGTGGGAGTAGCGGCCAGGGCGGCAAAGTACAACCTTCCGGTAATTGCCATTGCCGGCAGTATCGGCCCGGGAGCAGCAAAGCTCTATGAACTAGGTATCGATTCAATTGTAACCATTGCCAGCGGCCCCCTCACTCTGAAAGAAGCAATGGCAGATGCAGCAGAGCTGACAACCAGTGCTTCCGAGCGTACATTCAGGCTGTTAAAAATCGGTCAAAAGATGGAAAAGTTTTATTAACAGCCAGGTATAATTCTTTTTCAACCCCCCGGTTATACTAGTACCGGAGGTGTTAAAAATGCGATTGGCAG
>JACDOL010000157.1 GCA_017656165.1 Desulfotomaculum sp. | reverse complement strand
ACCCTAAAACGTCCTATTTGCGCTTGCTTCCGCACAGCGCAATTGGCTCATTTAAGGGAAACCGCTATAGTGTTCCCCTCGGTACTTACGATAAAACTGGTAAATACGTTAGGGTTATTGTTGAAGAAGACATACTGGTTATCAGTGATATGGAAACGGGCCTAGAAATTGCCCGTCACCCTCTCTGTCATGAAAAAGGAAAACTTATTAAAAATAACAATCACGGCCGAGACCGGTCTACAGGTATTCCTGAGTACATTAAAAAAGTGACAGAGCTATTGGGTAATACTCCTAAAGCTAGGGTCTTCCTAGAAAGAATACATGAACTTAAACCACGATATATAAGGGACCAGTTACAATTAATCAGCACCAAAATAAAGGATGTGGATAATAAAACTATTGCTGCAGCCCTGGATTATTGCCAGAAGAACAAACTTTACAGTGCCACGGATTTCACGGATGCTCTGGCGTACTTTGTACTTTACGGATCAAGACACCACTGTAACACAGGTAGCTGCAGCAGAAGAGTCAGATATTAAGATGCTGGATGAAAAGGATCTTCTTAACTTGAAAATCAAGCCCCAGACCAGGGACGTTAAGGTTTATCAACAAATAACGAGCGGGGAGATGTCATGCAGCAACTAAATGCTGAGTTAAAGCAGCACATGAGAACATTGCGGATTTCAGAGGCCGCCGATATTCTTGATACCCTGCTGATGGAAGCGGAAAAGAAAGGTTTTACTTACCAGGAATTTTTATATAAATTGATCAAGCATGAAGTCAAGAAACGGAATAAAAAGTCCATGGAAAGGCGGCTTAAACAGGCTGCCTTTCCGGAACACAAAACCTTACAAGAGTTTAATGTAAATGAACAAAGATCCTTAAGTAAAAAACAGCTCAAACAGCTTAAAGAGCTGCAATGGCTGGAACAGGCCTATAATTTAATACTGCTGGGCCCACCAGGCGTTGGTAAAACCCATATTGCCATTGGCCTTGGGTTGGAGGCGGTATATAGAGGCTGCAAAGTTAGTTTCACGACTATGGATGACCTAGTGCAGGTTCTTAAAACCCAGGAAATCACGCGCAGATCCAGAACAAAGCTGAAACGCATTATTGCCTCGGACCTTGTTATAATTGATGATTTAATGTTTTTAGCTATGAACCGTCATGAAGGTAATCTATTCTTCCAATTAATTAACAAGCTTTATGGCCAGTCCTCAGTGATAATAACGTCTAACAAAGGCCCGGAGGATTGGAGTGAACTGCTCGGTGACCCGGCAGTAGCTACTGCCACATTAGATAGACTTATCCACAGGAGTGAGGTGATAAACCTTACTGGTGACAGTTACAGAATTATTCACCGAAAAACCATTTTTGGTAATAACTAGGTGTTAAATAATTTTTGCTTAAATTTGTTCAAAGTTACTTGACAGTCACAAAGGGTGTCTGCGGCGACGCAGAATCCGAAGGAAGCCAGCGGCAAACCTCCGGCCCGAGGACCACGA
>JACDOL010000156.1 GCA_017656165.1 Desulfotomaculum sp. | reverse complement strand
AATAAAGCCCGGGTATTCAAATCACCCGGGCTCTTAACAGCTATTTGTTTCTTTCCAGCACTTTAAGCCAGGTTTCTTTCTCTAAAAAACTCCCTGCCACATTCCCTTCCATTTCTAAAAACATCTTATAAGGAACTGCAAATGAAAGAATATCTCTCTCCATCAGTTTACGGACAGATATATCTATCATTCCTATAACCGCCCTTGGTTTTTCTGCTTCCGCCTCCTTATACGGGAGCAGGCATACGCTTTGACACCCTGCTGCAAAGGGAGCTATCACATTTATGCTGTTCTCTCTCTCATAGTTGGCCAGTACCACCAGGGCAGAAAGCTGGTCCGGGTTAACCAGAAAAACCACAACCCTGGGTTCCTCATCATCATTTACCTGCTCTAGAGGTTTAAATATAACATATTCCGCTGGAATGTCTCTCATAGGCAGGTTGTCAACAAATTTCTTGGCCAGCTCAGGAGTTTTTACATATCCTTCACCGTGTTCTAAAGCAGGCATATTCCTAACAATATTCCTGCCTGCTTCACTTTGACAGAACTTCTTATTGCCGGTAGAAAGAAAATATTCAATCCCGCCGGGGAAATTAACGTACTGGTTTCCAAAACCAAGCCCTGTACCGCCACCCAAACACCCAAAAGTTTTCCGGTCAAAAGCAGCTGTTTTCCCCTTGGCTGCAGCTTTCATCATAGCTGCCACACAGCCCCAGCGGCCCTCTTTAAACTGCAGGGCTCCTTCCGGTTTCTCATCGGCCCACAAAACTGCTACCGGTGAGTACTTTAAACCCACAGCCTCCGCAATGACACTCTTCATTTCTCTGCACCCCTTTACGGTTAGTTTTTAATAAATTTAAACCTGGAACAGAAAAAACCTGCTCCACTGGCAGTATTTATTGATACTTACTCAAACCAGCATAAAAAAATTAAAATGTTTAAGTCATAATTTTAATAATTTTGTCGATAAGTTTTTGATTTATTATGAATGTTATAAAACTAATTTCTTGTAACATATTTTTATATTTCAATTAACAGGTTGTAATTATTTAATATCCAATATAGTATTATAAAAATCGTTTAAAGGAGGGCCATAAGTGAAAAGAAAAGGACTGATTATTATTACCGGTAGCACAGTGGGGTTATTGGCAGTTTTCCTGGTAACGCTTGGAAACCCCGCTAACATGGGTTACTGCATCGCCTGTTTCCTGCGTGATATCACCGGTGCTCTGGGACTGCACCGTGCTGCCCCTGTACAGTACCTGCGCCCGGAAATAATCGGGCTGGTTCTGGGAGCATTTGCTGCTGCACTGGCTACCAGGGAATTAAACCAACTTTTATTTTTTCAGTGAAAAAGGCCCCGGGGCTATGCATGCTCCAGTTATAATTTCATTAGCTTCCGGCTTTATTGTAGAAATACTGACCCAGCGCTCCCGCCTTTGCATGATTGGCGGCATCAGGGATTTTACTTTTTTCCGTGATACCCACCTTTTATCCGGGTTCCTTGCTATGCTTGTAACAGCCGCTGTGGGCAACCTGGTACTGGGAAGCTTTAATCCAGGTTTTGCCGGCCAGCCTGTA
>JACDOL010000155.1 GCA_017656165.1 Desulfotomaculum sp. | reverse complement strand
TAATTAAAAAGGTAAATCAAATCCGGGGAGATTAACCCCTAAAAAATTAAGCGTTCCCCTGGCGAGCAGCAGGGGAACGTTTACTATATCTGAAAGTATAGGTTTTGACGCAGCCAAGGTATTTATCGGAAAAAACGATAGCCGGTAGTATTTTCTCTATCAGCAGGTAGAGTGTGATAATCATTGTTACCTCCAGGGTTACTTGTGTGTCCCATTATAGAAAGGATCTGCTGTTCTGCTTCTTTAATACTGTTTAGCATGGTTTCTGAACCCTTTTGTAATGTGCGAATGGTGTTTGCCAAGTTCTCCAGCAGAGAAATTGTATTTTTCATCCTTTCTTCTAAGTTAGGCTGGGACATGAGTACCAGCATTGGCAGGTAAATTTTGGGGTTGGGTAGATTAGGCTTAAGATTTTTATCCCTGTTCCGCAAATTTAACCCTCCTTTCGGGGTTATTGACAGCAGATTGAATTTTATTTTTCTTGTATATTATGGAAACGCAAGAAAATATGTAACGTTTATTTAAAAGCGTTTTTACGCCGGGATATTGCACTAATTTTTTGTGTTTTATATAGTAATGTATTAGGAAAAATGATTGGGGTTTTAAATTATGTCCGATGATAAAATTATCTGCCAAAAGTGCAAGTATTTTTATGTCACCTGGGATGATAAACTACCCAGGGGCTGTAAAGCATACGGCTTTAAAACCAGGCATATTCCCTCCCTCGTTGTCTATAGAACGACAGGACACCGCTGTGTATGTTATAAAGAAAAAGAGACAAAAAAATAAATATAAATTTTTTGAGCTGCAGCGCATCAGCAATTCCGGCCGCAATTGCATCGTCCAGGCCGTCAGTGAAAGCTGGATCTTTTAACTTTCCATCGTCAGACAAGAATCAGACAAGAAAATGAACAAGCTGCCGATATTTTTTTCAAAATGGCATCAGCCATGGAAAAGTAAAACACCCAAAACGGGTGGTTTTCGTGTATTATGGGCTTTTCGACAAAAAGCGATAATATTTAATGAGAAGGATGGTCTAATGGATATATATGCGCCGGCCACCCAATATACCGTGGAAGATGGGTTGATATATAAAGAACCAAAGAGTAGTAGGAGTAAGAGAACAATTGATGTTTCCAACTTTGTGCTGGAAGTGTTAAAAAAGATAAAGGTTGAACAGAGTTTGCTTTTAAAGAACGGCGAGTCGCTTAAACTTATATGTGACCGTTTAGGTCATTCAAGCATTGGAATAACTTCTCACATTTAATGCCCGGCATGCAGAAAAAAGCTGCCGATAAACTGGAAAAAGAGCCATTGCAGGACATAGGTGCCTAAATTGGGCACCAAATGGGCGGCAAAACGTAAAAAGGCTTTCAGCTAAAAAGCTGAAAGCCTTGATATACCTGGCGTCCCGGGAAGGATTCGAACCCTCGACCTACGGATTAGAAGTCCGTTGCTCTATCCAACTGAGCTACCGGGACATGTATTATCTTTTTACGATCACCCTGCGCATATAAATGTTAGCAGAAAAATAACTGCATGTCAACTGGTGTTTTTACTCCAAGCTATTTGCTTTGTAAAACATTTTGGGCATCTGGCAAGATAAGATTGGCAGCG
>JACDOL010000154.1 GCA_017656165.1 Desulfotomaculum sp. | reverse complement strand
AAATAATTAACAATAAAACGGGTTCGCTTTACCGGACCCGTTAATTGCTGTTAAAGGGTTAGGGTGAATAATTTGATCGTTTTAGAGAAAGTGACCAAGAAGTATAATGATGTTATTCCGGTGAACAATATTTCCCTCCAAATTAATAAAGGAGAGTTTTTCGGTCTTTTGGGGCCAAACGGCGCAGGGAAAACAACAATAATACGAATAATTAGTTCCTTAATTCTACCTACTTCCGGGAGAGTTTTAGTGGCAGGACATCCCGTCAACCGGAATAACATCGATGTTAAATCTCTAATTGGTCTTGTACCACAGCACAATAACTTGGAATCTGAACTGACAGTTTCAGAAAACTTACGCCTGCACGGCATGCTTTATAGAATGCCAAGGAAAAAAATTAATGAGCGGATAGACGAACTGCTTGGCTTTACCCAGCTTGCCGAAAAAGCGGACGTACAAGCAGGAAAGTTATCTGGGGGGATGAAAAGAAAATTATTAATTGCCAGGGCTCTGATGCACAACCCATCAGTTCTACTGCTGGATGAACCTACAGTTGGTCTTGATGTATCATCCAGGCGCGTAGTTTGGGATTTAATAAAAGGGCTGCATCAAAGGGGAATAACAATTTTGCTTACTACCCATTATTTAGAGGAGGCAGAAGCCCTCTGCAGCAGAATAGCACTTTTAAAAAATGGAAAACTTCTGATGAGCGGTTCTCTGCAGGAGCTGAAAAAACTTGTTGGACCTATTGTAATAGAGGAGTTTAAAAATAATAAAACAGTTCTGCATTTTTATAAAAGCCAACAAGAGGCACTGAAAGCAGCTTCATTAATGGGGACTAATATAAAACTTCGAAATACCAGGTTGGAGGATATCTTTGTAAGAATAACTGAAGAAAAGAGTGAGTAAGATGCCTGGTTTTTGGGCTGTACTGTGGAGAGAATATCTTTTTTTTAAACGACGTTTTTGGACCATTACTGCTAGTTCCATGGTAACTCCTTTATTATATTTGTTTGCCTTTGGATGGGGACTGGGAAAAGCTGTTAACTTAAGCGGTGTGGATTATTTAAATTTTCTTGTTCCAGGTATTGTAGCCCTAAGCACTATGAATGCAAGTTTTAATGCTATTGCTACCCCGCTTTCCATAGCACGACTTTATGACAAAACCTTAGAAGAATATATTGTAGCGCCGGTAACAGTTTTTTCATTTGCTGCCGGCAAGATAGCTGCTGGTGCTTTAAGAGGAATGTATGCGGCATTAATAATAATTACTATTTCATTAATTTTTGGTGCAGAACTTAAAATAAATGCTTTATTTTTTATTCTAATGTTTTTAAACTGCCTGGTATTTTCCAGCCTAGGTTTTCTAGTTGCTCTTAAAATAAAGTCCCACCCGGATATGGCTAGGTTTAATAGTTTTGTTATTACTCCCATGATATTTATTTGCGGAACCTTTTTTTCTATTGATCGGATACCAGATGTTATGAGCTTTATAATAAGTCTTTTGCCGTTAACTCCAGCAAGCCAAGGTTTAAGAGCTGTTGCCCTGGGACATGATCTCCCCTTGTGGTCCCCGCTGGTTCAGGTATTTTACTTGATTATCTTTTTTACCTGGGGATTAAATACCTGTAGTAAAATCGACTAA
>JACDOL010000153.1 GCA_017656165.1 Desulfotomaculum sp. | reverse complement strand
CGGTACGTACGGTGGTGTGAGAGGACGGGAGTTAATCACTCCCTCCTACTCGATTCTTTTGTTTTTGCTGACAGTCCTAAAAAATTAGGACTTATTCCTTCTTCCCTAATTTATTTCATTATTGTATAAAATATGATAAAACAAATATAGAAGGAGGTATTTTATGAAAAAAATAGCTTGTATTGCCATGGCAGCATTACTGTCAACTAGCTTGCTGACTGGAGTAGCGGTGGCCAAGCCTCATGGTGGAGGTTCGCCAGGAAAGTCTGCAAAAAGCAGTGTGCACAGCGTAGTAAGAAGTGAAGCACATAGTAAAACAAGAAATTCCAACCTGGTTGAGAAAAAGTTGAAGAAACAGGTCCGGGAAAAAGTAAAAGCAGTAGTTAAAAATAAAAACCGGGAAAAAATAAGACAAATAATCAGAGAAAAGGTGAAAAAACAAAATCAAAGTAAGGTACAGGTTAAAGAATTTAAGGATGTAAAAAAACACTGGGCTAAAGATTCCATTAAGCGGATGCAGATGCTGGGCATAGTAGGCGGCTATGAAGATGGCACTTTCAAGCCGGAAAATGGGGTGACGGAAGCAGAAGCCATTGCAATATTAATGCGGTTGTTTGAAGAAGATAATCCAGTCAGCAGTGAAGAAACCCTCACAGCACAAAATAATAATGATCAATTAACCAATGAGAATGAAGAAGAAAGTATTAATGAATTAGAAAATGACACAAGTAACGAAGGTGCGGCAGATGAAGAAGAAAATGAAGCAGAGTTAGATGATAACACTTTAAAAGAAAATGATGAAGAAACCGTTGATGTTGAAGAAGATTTAAATGACGTTCCTGGTTGGGCAAAAGAGACGGTGAAAGAGGCTGCTAAGAAGAAAATTATAAACTTAAATAGATTTCACTCGCATGTTCAAGCCACCAGGGCACAGATAGCAGTTTGGATTGCAAAATCAATGGAACTGGAACCGGTGGATACTTCAGATATGCCTTTTAAAGACGGAATATTAATTAGTGCTGAAGATGCAGGATATATCATGGCCCTAGTGAAAGAAGGATTAATTAAAGGTACACCTGATGGTAGGTTTAATCCCAATAGTGCTATTACCAGGGCTGAACTGGCGGTGATTTTGGATAGGGTACTGCAGGAACAAATAGAAGAAAGTGAAGATAGCAATTCTAGTGACCAAACCAATGACACTGCATTAGATGAAAACACTGAAAATAATAGTGACTCTACAGCAGATAATAATGATGAAGAATTAGTTAATGAAGAAAATTTAACTGAAACTGAAGAAGAATCAAATGCTGAAGACAGCAGTGCTGAAACTGAAACTGAAACTGCTAACCAGTAATATAATAAGAGCAGGAAGACAAATAAAATGTCTTCCTGCTTAAATTTTTTTCAAATGGGGGTTGCAAAAAAACAAACTTTTTGCTAGAATTTAATAGCGTCAGCGGGATTTAGCGCAGTTTGGTAGCGCGCCTGCCTTGGGAGCAGGAGGCCGGGGGTTCAAATCCCTCAATCCCGACCAAGTTTGTTAAAACCCAGTCGTAAAGGCGGCTGGGTTTTAAGTTTCATGTTTTTGCTAAAGAAGTATAGTAAATAAAATATGGAGTATACTAGGGATGACAGCAGTTGTATAATTCCTAGGCTCCTTTAT
>JACDOL010000152.1 GCA_017656165.1 Desulfotomaculum sp. | reverse complement strand
TCTCTGCATCCATCACTCGCTGTTCAGTTTTCAAGGATCATCTTCCGGTTGATGGCGCCGCCTCAACCAGCGGCAAGAATTAGATTACCATGCTTTTTAGCTTGTGTCAACCGGTAATTTTAAATCTAAATATCAGTGTGAATATTTTCCTTGCTGTTTACCAGCAGTTTTAAATTATATATACCTACAACATTTCTTTCAACCCTAAGTATTGCGGTAATTATATTGATTATTGTTTATCTAATATTATTTTTCAAAATTATCTAGTGGTTCCATCCATATTTACCCTTTAACTCAACAAATCTTACATTCCCAAAGTTTTCTGTTATGATGTAGCCTTTTTCATTCTTGGCTACCAGCAGCAGTTCCTGGATATTGCCTTTACCAACAGGAACAACCATCTTCCCCTTCGGCTTTAACTGTTCTACCAAATCCTGCGGAAGTTCTCCCGCTCCTGCCGTAACAATAATACGATCATAAGGCGCATGTTCTAACCAACCTTCAGAACCATCACCTATTTTATAATGTATATTGTTGTACCCCATTTCCAGCAGCCTTTTTTGCGCCTTTAATGACAGTTCTTCTATCCTCTCTATAGTGTAAACCTCCCCGGCAAACTCAGCTAAAATGGCTGTTTGATAACCAGAACCTGTACCAACTTCAAGCACCTTGCAGTCTCTATTCACATCCAGCAGTAATGTCATTTCCATTACCAGGCTGGGTTGTGAAATTGTCTGTTTATATCCAATTGGTAGGGGGCGGTCCTGGTGAGCATACTTTTTATATTCATTATCAATAAAGTAACTGCGGTCTAATTCTTTAAAAAAGTTATAAATATCCTGTCTCTGCATCTATACTTCCCCTTCCCTGCCATTTTTATTAGTTTTTTCTTTTTAAGCTGAGATATACAATCAATGTTATTCTCCATAGCCATTAACCAGGCCTAACCCTTTTTCATTTCTATACTGGCAGTGCTTCATAAACTTCTTCCTGCATTCCTTGTTACTTTCTAAAAAATCAAGCAGATTTTCAATGGCCCTAATAGTTGGAAGTGATAAATAATGTTCCATGGCTTCTGCTTCTGCTTTAACATCGCATTGAGAATTTATAGCTTTTAAGAAATTCTGCAGCATTCTGTTTCTTTCTACTAGAAATTTGCCTACCCGCCGTCCCTTTTCTGTTAGAACAAGTTCCCGGTATTTTTTATATATTAAATATTCCTTCTCACTCAATTTACGTATGGCGCTGTTAACGGACGGTAATGTTACATCTAAACATGAAGCTATATCGCTCACTCTAACTACGTCGTTATTTAAGGAAAAACGATATATTTCTTCCAAGTAATCTTCCAGGCTTGGGGATAATATATCCATCTTCGCCCTCCTCTCTAAACAGCCAATACTTATATAATTTTACGCAGTAATTTCAGTAAAATTACTACCCAAACTTATACAGCTATCCTGCTTAACTGTCCAGGGAGCCGGCACATATACTTGAACGAGCTCCTCCCAACACAACTCGCTTCGCTCAAACATACTCGGCGCTTTTCCCCGGCTGCGCCGTTCTTTGAATTTGCCGGCTATCGTTTTCTACGGTAAATACCTTGGTGCATCAAAACTTATACTTTTGATATATGAAAATAACCGGGAGCTTGCACACGCTCCCGGTTATT
>JACDOL010000151.1 GCA_017656165.1 Desulfotomaculum sp. | reverse complement strand
ACCAAAAAAAAGACTGTCGATTTTGTCGACAGTCTGAAGCCTTCATACTTTCAAAGCATGAAGGCTTAATTTAAT
This sequence comes from Desulfotomaculum sp., assembly GCA_017656165.1. GTDB lineage: Bacteria > Bacillota > Desulfotomaculia > Desulfotomaculales > Desulfohalotomaculaceae > Desulforadius. The sequence goes on along the minus strand of JACDOL010000151.1, from coordinate 1,681 downwards.
TATTTTTTTGTGTTTTTAACATTTCAAGAAAATATTGGTGGACTCTCAAGTCGTCTGTTAACTCGGGGTGGAAAGCAGTACATAATAAATTATTTTGCCTGGCCATTACAATTTTATCTTCAAACTTAGCCATTACTTCCACCCCAGGACCGGCAGATACTATATACGGTGCTCTAATAAACACTCCTCTGTATGATGGATTACCTATGGCTGGTATTTCAAGATCAGCTTCAAAACTGTCTACCTGTCTTCCAAAGGCGTTTCTCTCAACAAGAATATCCATTAAAGACAGTGTGGTTTGCTCTGACTTAACAATGTCTTTTGCCAGCATAACTAAACCAGCACAGGTTCCAAAAATAGGTAAGCCATTTTGGGCCATCTCTTTTATTGGATTGAGCAGTCCAAAATCAATTAAAAGTTTGCCCATGGTGGTGCTCTCTCCACCGGGGATTACCAGGGCATCAATACCTTCTAACTGCTCAGGCAGGCGAATCTGCCTGGTCTCTGCTCCACATGCTTGAAAAGATTTTTCATGTTCAATAAACGCACCCTGTAACGCCAGTACTCCTATTATCATACATCATCCCTCTTTTACCATCCGCGATCTTGCATTCGCTGCCCCGGGGAAATATTTTGTATTTCAATCCCGGGCATTGCTTCACCAAGATCCTTAGATATTTCTGCTAATATTTTTGCATCATTGTAATGTGTAGTAGCAGCAACTATTGCTTTTGCCCTAGCCTCAGGATCTTTAGATTTAAAAATACCTGATCCCACAAAAATACCGTCACAACCAAGCTGCATCATTAAAGCCGCGTCTGCTGGTGTGGCAATACCGCCGGCAGCAAAATTAACAACAGGTAAACGCCCCAGCTCGTGAACTTTAAGTACCAAGTCATAAGGTGCTTTCATTTCTTTCGCTGCTGTCATTAGTTCTTCCTTGGGTAAATTTTTTATATAACGAATTTCACCCATCACTTTACGCATGTGCCGTACGGCTTCTACCACATTACCGGTACCCGGTTCACCTTTAGTACGAATCATTGCTGCACCTTCACCAATACGACGCAGGGCTTCACCTAGATTTCTTGCCCCGCATACAAACGGAACTTTAAACTGGTGCTTATCAATGTGAAATTCCTCATCAGCGGGAGTTAAAACTTCACTTTCATCTATGTAGTCAACGCCAATAGCTTCTAAAATTTGGGCCTCTACAAAATGACCAATCCGTACTTTAGCCATAACCGGTATAGTAACAGCATCCATAATTCTATAAATAACCGTGGGATCTGCCATTCTAGCTACACCACCAGCAGCCCTGATATCAGCAGGCACTTTTTCCAGGGCCATCACAGCACACGCACCGGCTTTCTCAGCTATTTTGGCTTGTTCCGGAGTGGTAACATCCATGATTACTCCGCCTTTAAGCATTTCAGCCAAACCCTTTTTGACCGTCCAAGTACCTTTTTCAGCCAATGCTTTAACCTCCATTCATTTCTAAAAATATCATCAACTTTTAGATTTTACAATAATTTAGTTCAACACACAAGCACTGCAATCCTAAAATTGCTTTGATTTTATTAATTTTATAAAAACAAAATTTTTATACAATAAGAATAAAAATAAAAGGTATTTACACTCCGAAAACACGCCGGCACATATACTTGAACAAATTTCGGTA
>JACDOL010000150.1 GCA_017656165.1 Desulfotomaculum sp. | reverse complement strand
TTACATTGTATTAATTACTATATTTTACATATATTTCCTTCTGTAAATTACAAAATGATAAGTATATTTTTTACATTTTTAAAGTATAATACCATTAATTAAGAAACCGCCCATCTGGGCGGTTTCCAATTATAATGTTTTTGTCGGTGTTAGGGTTCAATAGACATCTGCATACTTTTGCTGTATGTCTATTGCCCTTTTCATAATTTTTTACTGTTGTTGTTGAGGAGTTTCTAATTGGGCAGATTGAGTTACTTGAGCCTGCTGCCCTTGTGACAAAGCCTGCTCAGCATAAGCTACCAGTCTTTTGGTCATGTTACCACCAACATAACCGTTTACACGGCTGGGCAGCTGACCTTTATCCATTTGTTGATAGTTGGAAAGACCAAGTTCGTTAGCAATTTCATACTTCATTTGATCCAATGCGCTAGCTGCACGAGGTTGTACAGGTTGATTAGTATTACGAGCCACTATTGATCGCCTCCTTTTTGAATTTTTTATTTTTTGTTTGGCTCTATCTGTATTATTTCTTTCTTAAAAAAAATAATGTATGAAAAATAATAACATTGTTTACAATAGAAAACAAAAGACCCCTGTTTATCATAAACAAGGGTTTTTATTCACATATTTTAAACCACTAATTTTATATTTTTACGTCTCCACTTTTCTTTAATACGATATTTCATTAAATTCCACCTCTGGTCATTATTAACAACACTTCGTAACGTAGCTGCAAACATTATATTGCCTATTCTACAAGCAGAAGCTAAATCATCATTATTTTTTCTTACCTGAGTCATAATATATTTATATTCATTTCTTTCTACAAGGGGAAGCAAATCTACCGGCTCTAAATAATCTGAAAATTCATAAAAAATATTCTGCAGATCCAGGAGCTGCTTTTTTAATCTTAATATGGTCAATGCCCCGTAGTGCCCACTAAAAGGTATTTTCTTTTGCTTAGCAGCTTCAAGTACTGCTATAGGATCTTTCTCTAATATTTGTGTTATACCAGCTCGATATAAGATGCTGCCAAATTCTTCATTTAATTTTAAAGCACTTTTTCTAAAATCGTTAGCTTTTGTTAAAACATCCCTTAAAAACAGCATTACTGAATCCTCCCGCTTCCTAAATTTTAATAATATATTTAAAATTTCCCATTCAATAAATATCTTATTTTTTCCTTTGGAGATACTGACTTCTTTTGTCGTTAACCATTACAAATAATGTCGCTAAATTGCCGCATCTTTGTACCACCATCGTTCTTTTCACCGCCAAATTATTTACACACCGCAAACACAGCGGCACATCTACTTGAACGAACTCTCAGCCCCAGGTGCACAAAATATAAAAATCCCCGAGCACACCCGGGGTTTTACAATTTTTAGAAAGTGCAGGGATGCCGTTGGGCCTCCCCACCCCCTTTGTAAGGATTATATGCTTCTATATTTTTTTTGCTACAAGTCACTTATCCCTTTTTAATTATTATTTAAACATATTGTAACAGACCTAGTTATTATTTCGTATCATGTAGTGACAGGATTAATTGGACAGAGAGGAGGATTTGCGTTGAGTTCCATACCCGGTAAATATCCCCCCCACGAAAAAATTAGTCAGCACAGCAGACAGCCAGATCCCAGGGCACATTTAATGCTTATGGCATTACTTTCACGACCCGGCATTGAAAGTCAATTAGATGAAGCAGTTTCACTTATTGAGGGAATATCTAGTACCATCCGTTCTTTGCGCAGGGGTTTAGATTCCCTTCATGTAGGAATGAGAGAAGCTCAGCAGCAGATGTATAGATTACCATATAAAG
>JACDOL010000149.1 GCA_017656165.1 Desulfotomaculum sp. | reverse complement strand
AATCTCCTGCCCTATCAGGATTCAATTGCTTCGAACCGCTGCCAATCTTATCTTGACAGATGCCCAAAATGTTTTACAAAGCAAATAGCTTTTAAATAAAATAGTGTTGTCTTTCCTTACCAGCCTTGATATACTATCATCAGGTGGTTGAATAGGTATTGTGGTTGGTACCGGCCTTAGGTGTTTTTTCTCTTTTAAAAACACTTCGGCCGGTATTTTCTTTGTGATGTTATGCTTTTTACCGTTTCCTGTGTGCTCCAGCCAATCCAGCCATTGTTCGTTAAGCTTATCCAGGCTGTAATAAACACGGTGCTTGGCAAAGTTTTTCTTGACAAAACCAACCACGTTTTCAATGCGGCCTTTACTTTCCGGATCATTTTTCTTGCACATCTGAACTTTAAAGTTTCGTTGCTGCCGGTAGGCTGCGAATTCGTAGGTATATATCAGGTCGCCGTGGTTTTCACTTACCAGTATGAGGTGATCCTGGTCATATACAAGTTCCACCGGCATGCCGCCATAGTACCGGAAAGCATTTTCATGGGCTCTAATGACATCTGCTGTTGTAAAAGGCCGGTCAAGCCATTCTACATATTTATACCGGGAGTTGGAAAGCACGAAGGCAATAAACCATAGCTTGTGCAATGTTTTATCAGGGCCAATGAGCTTGGTTTCGCCAAAATCTACTTGTACTTGGTAACCCATGGGCGGGTCAGGAATGGCTTCGTATTGTCTTTTGTGTACTATTTTTGGTATAGCATGCTCCTTTCTCAGATGGTTAACTAGATTCCCAACGGTTTTTTCAGAAACATCAATTTCAGGGTATTTTTCTTTAAGCCAGTCGTAGATTTGGGCTGCAGATATATCAGGATATTTTTTTAGCCAGCCCAGTATTTCGTCTCGGTATGGATCAAGCTTCTTCTTTTTTGTTTCCCTCCTTTCCAAGCATTGCTGGAATTCTTCTGGTGTCATGTTAATGTATTTGTAGACGGTATTTCTGGAAATACCAAGATGTCTTGCAATTTGTGAGATGTTTAAATTAATTTTCTTTAAATCTTGAATTTTGAAGTACATTTTCCACCTTTCTTCTTTTTTCATCTGCCTCTCCCCCGTATGATTTATTTTTTCCAGCTCTATCATACCGGAATCGGCAGTTTGTGGTAAATATTGTTTATTTATTTTTGCTTAAATCTGTTTAGTTTATTTTACTGGTTACACCCCTTGCCTTAAGCTAACGTTTACTGCTACCTTCAACGTTCGGGACTTTCACCCTATAGACATCGCCCATGCCGGGCGCACATAAAAATAGAGCACTCAAATGAGTGCTCTATAAGGCTTAAACCCAGCCGCCTTCAACACGGTGAAGGGCTATAACTTGACATTTATAAGGTATGTCGTAGTAATCATTTTCTAGTCTCCATGACTGCATTTCTACTTCTACCTTAATTAGGTCGTAATAAGGTTCTTTCAATGTTTCTCTCATTTTATAAAGTTCGTCTAAAAATGCTTCGGCATTAGCGATAACTTGTTGGCAAGATTGCTGATACTGGTAAAACAAGAGATTTAATGTAGCTACGGCAATGGGACAAGTTCGATATAAAACGTCGGTATAAGCAGATATTACAGCATTTTGCCAAACTAATTCATCCTCCTGCTTATTAATAAAAGATTCCATTTCTTCAATGGCATGTTCCACTTCACTTAAAGATAAGTTGTTAGTTTCTGTCCAAGTATACGCCATAGTGCAAATTCCCCCTTATTAATATTTTTGTAAGACTTCTGGGTTGGCCAACTCATTTGCCTTATACTATATAGATGGAGTTAGTAATTAATAAATCAACCACAGTGATAAGAAATACAAAAAACCTCCCGATATAGTTTGGGAGGTTTAATAATAGCCGGTCATAATAATAGATGTAATATAATTAAGATAAAGTATAAAGCTGAGAAAAAGTAAGATGGGGAAAAATATCACTTCTTACCATTATGAAAGTAATATTGTTTGGTGTGTTTTTTGCAAGATAA
>JACDOL010000148.1 GCA_017656165.1 Desulfotomaculum sp. | reverse complement strand
TGTGGGCAACCTGGTACTGGGAAGCTTTAATCCAGGTTTTGCCGGCCAGCCTGTAGCACATGATAACGGGCTGTGGAACTTCCTGGGTATGACACTGGCTGGGTTGGCTTCAGTACTTTTGGGCGGCTGTCCTTTAAGACAGCTGATATCTGCCAGTGAGGGCAACACGGATTCAGCAGTAACAGTGCTGGGGCTTGGAGCCGGGGCTGCTTTTGCTCATAACTTTGGGCTTGCCGCCAGCCCTAAAGGAGTTACTGTGGGGGGAGAAATTGCTGTAATTGTGGGCTTAATTTGGTCCTGGCCGTTGGGTCTTTCGGCATAGTAAAGGTAAAACAGTCAGGAGGTGCAGCCAATGCCCAATCAGGTAGACGCTCGGGGACTATCATGTCCTGAACCGGTTTTATTAACCCGTAAGCTGCTAAACCAGCTAAACAGCGGCAATGCTGTAGTAACTTTAGATAATCACACTGCTAGAGAAAATGTTACCCGTACAGCTGAAAGTATGGGATGGACAGTGACAGTAGAAGAATCAGGAACGGACTTTATACTCCACCTAAGTAAATGAAGAAATTATGCCCTGGGTTTTTCCAAGCTTTATTTTTAGAATATAATTTACCAGTTGACTAAAGTTAATAAACCAATTAATATTTATTATTATATTGTGCGTTTTAAGGGGGTGTATAAAGCATGCGTCTGGTGTCATTTGATCCCTTTCGCAGTACAGGTATTCCAAATGTTACTTATGTAAAACCTGAGTTAATTTTTAAAGAAAAAGAACTAATAAAAAATTGTGATTGGGTTTTATTTCCGCAGTATTGGCAGGTTAATTTGCTTCATTACGCATGGAAAAAACGCATTTTCCCCAGCATAAATTCTTATCACCTTGGACACGACAAGGTTGAGATAACCCGGGCGCTGCAGGCACTGGTGCCAGGGCATGTGCCGTACACCCTTATTACCGCCAACACTCCCGGTATTGAAGACAAAATATTGGAGGAATTTTCTTTCCCTTTTGTGGCAAAAAAAGTCCGCAGCTCCATGGGAAAGGGTGTATATTTAATTGAAAATATATACCAGTTAAAAGATTACTTGGATAAAAATCAAGTAGTATATATTCAAGAATACCTGCCCATAAACCGGGACCTGCGGGTAGTCTATGTGGGAAACCGGGTAATATGTGCTTACTGGCGCATCGGCCAGGGCAGTTTCACCAATAATGTTGCCCAGGGCAGCAAAATTGATTTTTCTTCTGTTCCAAGAAAAATAATAGACCTTGTAGAAAAAACAGCCTCCAGCCTTGGTATTAACCACGCCGGGTTTGATTTAGCTGTTGTAAATGACCGGGTCTACTTTTTTGAATTTAACGTTTTATTTGGAAACCAGGCTCTCAACCAGGCTGGAATATCAGTTAATAAATTTATATATAACTATATTACAAACGAAACACCGGTAGAACCGGAACCCCCAAAACCTCTTCTGCCCACCGGTAAAGCTTCTTAATAAAAAAATTATGAATTTGCCGGCTGACTTTTTCCCCGGTAAATACCCTGGCTAGTTGTTATCCACAAAATCAAATAGGCATAATTTCCTAACCAACAAAAGCCATGCCTCCGGCATGGCTTTCGTTGGTTAAAATAATTGCCTATTTCTGCTCATAGGGACCATAGCAGCAGCCGCCGTGCCCTGGTGTTCCCAGGAGCAGCAGAATGAGAATCAGGAACACGATAAAAGTAGGATCATAATAACCGCATCCTCCGCCAGTTCCTCCGTAGTAGCCCACAATATCTGCCTCCTTTAAATTTTATTCAATGACATTGTATGGATTAACATATAAAATTGTTACAACTCACTCAAAAATCTTGCAGGCATCAGTCAATAATGTTAATATAAAACCAAGTAAACTAATTTTGTGTTGCTTGTTTACATAAAATTTACCTGTTAAGGTAGGGTTGTTATCAGGTTTTATGTTCCTCCAGGTAACAGCCCTGCTGGTATTTACAGTAGTATTTTTAAGCTCAGTATTGTAAAATTTAATAAGAAAACAGCCTGATTTTTTACAGGTGGTGGTACTATTGGAAACTAGGGAAAAAATTATTTTTGCGTTTAGAGAGCTGGCTGAAGAACGGGGGTTTTACGGAGCTG
>JACDOL010000147.1 GCA_017656165.1 Desulfotomaculum sp. | reverse complement strand
CTTAAGAACGTCTGGAGCAGGAGCCGGTCTGTAGGCTGGAGATGAATTTTTAGGTGTAAATGGACATAGGAACACCATAGTTAGTAATTAGCTGTTGCATAACTTCAAAATAGCCGTCAAGGTCTTCCTGGTAGCGGAAGGTAGCTCCCAATACCTTCCCTGTAGCATCATCAATAGCTGCGACAAGAGAAAGCTCAGGGCCTCTATCTTCCAGCCAGGCATGTGGGCTGGCATCAATTTGGATTAGCAGACCTTCTTGTGGCATTCGCTCCCTAGAACGATAACGTTTGGTTGGTTTATGCTTACGGCTGCTTTCGATACCAGCTGCCTTTAAAATTCTACGAACAGTAGAAACGCTGAGATTAATACCTTCATGTTCTGCTAACAGGTCAGCAAGATGACTGTAATTTGCTCCGTGATACTTGGTTGTAGCTAAATGAACTACCTGTTTTTTAAGTGAATCAGGGATAGCATGCTTGGGTTTACGGCCTCGATTTTTATGAGCAAGAAAACCTATACCTTCTTCTTTGACCCCCTTTTTTAATCTTTTCACGTGACGCTCACTCAAGGCCAAAACTTCGGCAGCTTCTCTGATTGTCATGGTACCATCAATAACTTGAGTAATAACAACAGCCCTATGAGTTTCTTTTTTGCTCAAAATAATCCTCTCCTTACTCATAGGGACATTTTCTCAGAACAATTCTATAGTGACAATATCACAGATTAATAACAGAATATAATTTACCAGTTGACTAAAGTTAATAAACCAATTAATATTTATTATTATATTGTGCGTTTTAAGGGGGTGTATAAAGCATGCGTCTGGTGTCATTTGATCCCTTTCGCAGTACAGGTATTCCAAATGTTACTTATGTAAAACCTGAGTTAATTTTTAAAGAAAAAGAACTAATAAAAAATTGTGATTGGGTTTTATTTCCGCAGTATTGGCAGGTTAATTTGCTTCATTACGCATGGAAAAAACGCATTTTCCCCAGCATAAATTCTTATCACCTTGGACACGACAAGGTTGAGATAACCCGGGCGCTGCAGGCACTGGTGCCAGGGCATGTGCCGTACACCCTTATTACCGCCAACACTCCCGGTATTGAAGACAAAATATTGGAGGAATTTTCTTTCCCTTTTGTGGCAAAAAAAGTCCGCAGCTCCATGGGAAAGGGTGTATATTTAATTGAAAATATATACCAGTTAAAAGATTACTTGGATAAAAATCAAGTAGTATATATTCAAGAATACCTGCCCATAAACCGGGACCTGCGGGTAGTCTATGTGGGAAACCGGGTAATATGTGCTTACTGGCGCATCGGCCAGGGCAGTTTCACCAATAATGTTGCCCAGGGCAGCAAAATTGATTTTTCTTCTGTTCCAAGAAAAATAATAGACCTTGTAGAAAAAACAGCCTCCAGCCTTGGTATTAACCACGCCGGGTTTGATTTAGCTGTTGTAAATGACCGGGTCTACTTTTTTGAATTTAACGTTTTATTTGGAAACCAGGCTCTCAACCAGGCTGGAATATCAGTTAATAAATTTATATATAACTATATTACAAACGAAACACCGGTAGAACCGGAACCCCCAAAACCTCTTCTGCCCACCGGTAAAGCTTCTTAATAAAAAAATTATGAATTTGCCGGCTGACTTTTTCCCCGGTAAATACCCTGGCTAGTTGTTATCCACAAAATCAAATAGGCATAATTTCCTAACCAACAAAAGCCATGCCTCCGGCATGGCTTTCGTTGGTTAAAATAATTGCCTATTTCTGCTCATAGGGACCATAGCAGCAGCCGCCGTGCCCTGGTGTTCCCAGGAGCAGCAGAATGAGAATCAGGAACACGATAAAAGTAGGATCATAATAACCGCATCCTCCGCCAGTTCCTCCGTAGTAGCCCACAATATCTGCCTCCTTTAAATTTTATTCAATGACATTGTATGGATTAACATATAAAATTGTTACAACTCACTCAAAAATCTTGCAGGCATCAGTCAATCATTAGAAAAAACTATGAATAGAGGATCGGGGGGACAGTTACAGTCCTGCTGGTATTTGCGGTGGTATTTTAAATCCCAGTATTGTAAAATTTAATAAGAAAACAGCCTAATTTTTTACAGGTGGTGGTACTATTGGAAACTAGGGAGAAAATTATTTTTGCGTTTAGAGAGCTGGCTGAAGAACGGGGGTTTTACGGAGCTG
>JACDOL010000146.1 GCA_017656165.1 Desulfotomaculum sp. | reverse complement strand
ACGTACGGTGGTGTGAGAGGACGGGAGTTAATCACTCCCTCCTACTCGATTAATTACATGTGCCGGCATGTTCTCGGAGTGCAAATATCTTGGCGGTGATAAGGCCAAAGGGCTTTACATGGTAACTGTTTCATAATGATATTGATAACTTTCTCTGGTATAATAATTGTTGCTAATTTTTAATTGATTATTTAATTAAGGAAGGGGGATGCCCATGGAATGGCGCGGTCTCCGTGTAAAAATTATTATGGCTGCATTTATGTGCGGCTTATTAATATTTTTTGGGGGACAAATTTTATATGATAAATACAATATAGAAAAACCATTGAAAGAAATAACAGAGAACAATAAAAATATTAAAGATATAGTAATAGAGAAAAAAGACAAAGTTTTATTATTAAGTGTTGAGATGCAAAAAAACAATTCAGAATTTATTGAATTATACTATGACGTGTATAGGCAAGCAGAAAGAGTGTTGGGTAATAAAGAATTTGTTGTCCGTTTTAAAGATAACCCGGATAAGCAATTAAAAGAAATATGGCGGGAAAGCCAGTATTATGTTCATCAAGCAATAATGCAGGGCAATTTTCCCGAAATGGTGAATGCCATAGAAAACACTGCCCAAGAACAGGGAGTAGATGCTTCTGTTTATGTTGATCATGATAATGTATATTTAGAACTGCGTAAAGAAAACGGGTGCAATCTTATCCGGGTAGTACCCCGAGAAAATTTTATGGTTACCGGCAAAGTTTCTTACACGGGAGGTGAAGTAGGTGCTGAAGGAAATTAGCTTGGGGTTGGCAGTAGCTTTGCTAATCTTTGCTGCTGCTGCTGGTTATAATATATTACCATTAGTTATGCTGAGCCTTCTTGGGGGAACTTTATATTTTATTGCTTATAATAAAGGGATGATAACAAACTTTACTGGTACTGAGAAAACATCTTCTCATAAAATAAATTTTGATGATATTGGTGGACAGGCCACAGCAATAAAAGAACTGCGTGAATGCCTGGACTTTATTAAAAATGAAGACAAAGTTAAAAAATTGGGTATCAGACCTTTAAAGGGGATACTTTTAACCGGGCCGCCTGGTACCGGGAAAACATTGCTGGCTAAAGCTGCTGCAAATTATACCGACGGTGTTTTTCTATCTTGTTCAGGTTCAGAGTTCGTTGAAATGTATGCAGGGGTAGGTGCACAACGAGTACGTAAGCTTTTTTCTAGTGCCAAGGAAAAGGCTAAAAAACAGGGAAAGAAAAATTCAATTATTTTTATTGACGAGGTAGAAATATTAGGGGCTAAACGTGGCAAAAATTTTAGTCATATGGAATATGACCAAACATTAAATGAACTTTTGGTTCAAATGGATGGGTTAAAGGTAGATGATTCTGTAAGATTATTAGTTATGGCAGCTACTAACCGTGCAGATATGCTGGATGATGCCCTGCTTCGTCCTGGACGTTTTGACCGTCAAGTTAAAGTGGAACTGCCTGACCGCCAAGGACGGTATGAAATATTAAAAATTCATACCAGAAACAAACCTCTTGCAGATGATGTTGATTTAAATATGGTGGCCAAAGAAACCTTTGGCTTTTCTGGTGCTCATTTAGAGAGTTTAACTAACGAGGCAGCAATTCTAGCAATGCGTGAGAACTGCAGTAAAATACACTACCAACATTTACAGGAAGCAATAGATAAAGTAATCATGGGAGAAAAGTTGGACAGGCGTCCCAGCAGAGAAGAATTATTTAGGGTAGCTGTTCATGAGACAGGACATGCCTTGGCCAGTGAGATGGTTAGCCCCGGGTCGGTATCAACACTAACTGTAACCCCGAGGGGTGGTGCCCTGGGTTATATGCGTCAGCATAATGAGGAAGACAGCTATTTATACACTAGGGAGCATCTTGAAAATCAAATTGCTGTTATGCTTGCAGGAGCATTAGCTGAAGAGTTGGTATTAGGGAACCGCAGCACCGGTTCAGCAAATGACTTTGAAAAGGCTTTTGAAACTGCTGAGAAAATAATCAAGTCCGGCCTTAGTGATTTGGGTATTGTTTCCTGGGATAGCTTACCCCAGGAAAAAAAGTATAAAGAAATAAAAAATATTTTAAACCATCAAGAAAAAAGAGTTATGGAATACCTGCAAAAAAAGAAGAAAGTTATTGAGGAAACAGCAGGCCGGTTAATGGAAAAAGAAAAAGTTACTGGTGAAGAATTTCGTACTATTGTCCAAAAAATAATAGCATAAAACATTATAACAT
>JACDOL010000145.1 GCA_017656165.1 Desulfotomaculum sp. | reverse complement strand
ATTATTGCATAAACTGGAGAAATGTTCTAGGTGGGTACTATTTGACGCTTACGAAAGAATACAAGAAATAATATCATTACTCCCATGCCCCATAGTACGGAAGAAAAAAATGAACGTCCTCGACGAAAGGAATCCCAAAATGTATAAATTCCAGCCAGTATGAGTAATAGACTAATGTAATGCAAATTATTTCACTCCTAACATTGATTTCGAACAATATTATGACATAAAATATTAAGAGTGCAACAGCTGTATTCAGTATTTTTACTGGTAAAACACCTTTTCTGCATTTGCATGTATGTGTTTTGGAGGTAATTTTAATGATAAATAATAAAATTTATGTGATAAGCTTAGGCTGTGCTAAAAATTTAGTTGATACTGAAAATATGATGGGACTGCTGGTGGAACAGGGGTATGAAATTACAAATAATGAAAACGAGGCCGGCGTCTTAATGGTTAACACCTGTGGTTTTATAGAATCGGCTAAAGATGAGTCTATTCGCACTATACTTCAGCTGGCGGAGCACAAGGAAAATAGAGAATGCAAACTAGTGGTAACTGGTTGCTTGGCCCAACGTTATGGCGATGAAATGGCAAAAGAAATACCGGAAATAGACGGAATTATAGGAACCGGAAAAATTAAAGAAATTGCTGAAATTATGGATAATGTTATAAAAGGCAGACGTATTAACTCCGTAGGCGAGCCAGGATATAAAATGGATAGGCTTTTACCCCGGGTTGTATCTGGGCCGGGTCAAAGTGTATATGTAAAAATTGCTGAGGGATGCAACAACTTTTGTTCTTACTGTGCAATTCCTTATATCCGGGGACCATATCGCAGCAAGCCGATGGAGATAATTGAACAGGAAGTTCATCATCTGGTGGATAATGGTGCAAAAGAAGTAATCTTAGTGGCGCAAGATACTACCCGTTACGGGTATGATTTATACGGGAAATATATGCTGGCAACACTGGTAAAAAGATTGACTAAAATTTCAGGACTGAATTGGCTGCGCATAATGTACTGTTACCCAAATCATTTTACTGATGAGTTAATTGAAACAATAGCCCAGGAACCCAAGGTATGCAATTATGTAGATATGCCCCTGCAGCATGCATCGCAAAGGATATTAAAAAAAATGAACCGCCGGGGCAGCATTTATGAAATTAAAGAATTAATTGGTAAGCTGAGGGCAGCAGTACCTGGTATAACCCTGCGCACAACTTTTATAGTTGGTTTTCCTGGAGAAACCGAGGAAGACTTCAATGAACTGCTTGAATTTATGCGGGAGACAAAGTTTGATAAAGTAGGTATATTTAAATATTCTGCTGAAGAGGGTACCGCAGCGGAGGAAATGGAAGAACAAGTTAATGAAATGATAAAGGAAGAGAGATACCGCCGGGCCATGGAACTTCAGCAGCGTATATCGTGGGAAATAAACCAACGTAAAATTGGTGAAACCATAAAGGTTTTAACGGAAGGCGAAATGGTAGATAAACCCGGCACTTATATTGGACGCAGTCAAGGAGATGCCCCGGAAGTTGACGGCTTGGTTTATTTCCAGGGAGGAAGAATGGTTAATTCTGGCGAAATAGTTAATGTAAAAATTTCGTCAGCGTATGAATATGATTTGATGGGAGTTATTGTGAAATGAACCTTCCGAATCGACTTACTCTGGCTAGAATATTTTTAGTACCGGTATTCTTATTAATAGTTTCAATAAAAGTTCCTTATGGTGATATACTGGCTGCACTTGTATTTATATTAGCAGCCAGTACAGACGGTTTGGATGGGTATATAGCCAGGAAAAATAAGATTGTTACGCGTTTTGGCAAGATTATGGACCCGCTTGCTGATAAACTGCTTGTTACAGCAGCTCTCATCAGCTTAGTAGAGCTGCAGCGCTTGGCAGCGTGGGTTGCTGTGATTATCATTGGACGCGAGTTTGCTGTAACGGGATTAAGAGCCATTGCTGCTTCAGATGGAAATGTTATATCAGCCAGTAAATTGGGAAAATTTAAGACTGTAAGTCAAATAGTGGCGATAGTTGCTATGTTTCTGCGTCAGCTGCCATTTTACCCGCTCCTGGGGCATGCAGCCATGGCTGTAGCAATATTTTTTACTATTTGGTCGGGAATAGATTATTTTGCTAAGAACTGGCATGTGGTTAAAAAAGGAGGCATTTAATACTTCTTCACAAGTTATCAGTATTTTATTCGTTACAGAGGGGCGTGATAAGATTTATCACGCCCCTAATTGTTTGCCCGGCATGGGCGATGTCTATAGGGTGAAAGTCCCGAACGTTGAAGGTAGCAG
>JACDOL010000144.1 GCA_017656165.1 Desulfotomaculum sp. | reverse complement strand
AATATGAGCTTATTTTAAGATTAGAAGAAAAGAGCCAGCTCTTGGTAGTCGAACTGACCCTTCTTTTAAAAAGGAGGAGGAATATTTCTGTAGGAAAACAGCATGTACAAAATTTTTTTATGAAGGTGACCTTACTACCTTCTTATTATAACAACAATTTTAAGGCAATGATAGTGACTTTTATATTATATAAATGAGTCTTCGGTCCCAAACAATAATCCCAAATTAGTGGATTATTTGTGTGATAATTTTGACATAGGACTTAAATATAACTATTTACCTGCTTAATTAAATAAATGGTTTAGAATGCTGCGGTACTGTAATGCTTCTGCCATATGATCTGCTTTTATAAGCTTGCTGCCTGCCAGGTCAGCTATGGTCCGGGCAACTTTTAGTATTTTGTCGTGGCTGCGGGCGGAAAGATTAAACTATTTAAAAGCAGTACGCAGAAGTTTTTTAGCTTCAGGAGTAACTGTACAGTATTTTCGCACCAGCGATGGTGGAAGCTGAGCGTTGCATAATACAGAACCATTTTCAATATATCTTTCCCGCTGGATACATCTTGCTTTTTCTACCCTTACTTTTACAGCAGAAGATGTTTCAGAAGGTTCAATTCCTTCAAGGTCGCTGAATTTTACCCTCGATACTTCAATATGCAGATCGATTCTATCTAGTAATGGCCCCGATAGTTTGCGCCGGTAGCGCTGTATCTGATTTGGGGTGCATGAACATTCCTTTGTACTGTCTCCATAATAACCGCACGGACAGGGGTTAGCACTTGCAACCAGCATTATTTTAGAAGGATATGTGATGGAAGACTGCACTCTTGTGATGGTAACCAGACCATCTTCCAGGGGTTGGCGCAGGGATTCCAAAACGTCCTTGCGGAATTCCAGGATTTCATCCAGGAATAAAACGCCGTGATGGGCTAAGCTTATTTCTCCAGGCATTGGTATTCTGCCGCCACCAACCAGGCTTGCTGTTGAGGCGGAGTGGTGTGGGGCGCGGAAGGGGCGTTTTGTCACCAGCGCTTCATTAGGCTGCAGCTGGCCAGCTAGGCTGTAAACTTTAGTTACTTCCACCGCTTCTTCAAAAGTTAAATCAGGCAGTATTCCTGGAAGCCGTCTTGCCAGCATTGTTTTGCCTGAGCCGGGCGGTCCCAACATAAATACATTGTGACCGCCGGCTGCGGCCACTTCTAATGCCCGCCTGGCAGACAGCTGGCCTTTAACATCTGCGAAATCCAGCAGTTTATGGGAACTGCTGTCTAGAAGTTCTTTTACATTAACCGTATAAGGATTGAGGTTTTGTTCACCGTTTAAAAATTTAACCAGCATTGACAGGCTGCCAGCCGGGTATATTTTTAATTCCTGGACCAGTGCAGCTTCACCGGCGTTGGCAGAAGGAACAATCATTTTATTATAACTGTGGTATTTAGCAGCCAGTGCAGCAGGCAGTGCACCGTTTACTTTCCTGATTGCCCCGTCCAGGGACAGCTCACCGATGAGAGTATATTCAGTGCAGGAGTTTGGATCAACCTGCCCTGAAGCAGCCAGGATACCAATGGCAATGGGCAGGTCATAAACAGGACCTTCTTTGCGAATATCTGCCGGGGCCAGGTTTACGGTAATCCGTTTTACTGGAAAGTCAAAGCCCGAATTTTTAATGGCAGCACGAACCCTTTCCTTGGATTCCCGTACCGCGGCATCGGGAAGCCCGACCAGGTCAAAACCCGGAAGACCGCTGGAGACATCCACTTCAACCTTTACAATAACACCCTCCAGTCCCTGAAGGGCAATGCTGTTTGTAATAGCCAGCATATGAAAAATCCTCCCAGATAATGGCGATAATTGTATATTCTAGCATCAATATGCCTATACCTGCCTTTTAAAGATAAAGTAAAAGAAAAATTTTTAGTATAGTACGAACTACTAGTATATTAGGCACCTTGATCTAGACTTTACAAATTCAGACAATTGGTTTAAAATGGTAAATGCGTAAGTTAACTTGATTTTCTAACCCCGAGCTAAATTGGTCCATTTAGGTCCAATTTTTTTTAATACTCACCGATATAAGATGGTCAATCTTACCCAGCAAAATAAGGAATGTTTCCTATAAGAAATAAAGGATGGAATACCGAATATGTAATATAAAATTGGTGGTTTTAAATATAAAGGGGGGTGGATATGGATAAAAATTCAGCGCGTGTTATGTGTATTTTAGTGATGATTACTATGGTGATAGGACTAATAGCTGCATTTATATTTAGACCAATGCCTGAAAAAGTGGTACAGCTTAGCTGTTATGAAGAATTAAAAAG
>JACDOL010000143.1 GCA_017656165.1 Desulfotomaculum sp. | reverse complement strand
TACCTGACAACCATATCTGAATCACAATTCAAGATGGTAAGGCATTTGCAGGAGTTTGAGTTTTTCTCGGACGATTTCCTGGGGGACAAGTTTATTTACGGTGATCTGGGAGCTGTTCTGCGCAAACAGGGCACTGAGAAGGTTCTTGAATACCTTACCGAAATGATCAAAACACATCAACCCAACATACTCGTAATCGACAGTTTCAAGGCCATAAGAGACATCTTTCCTGATGAGAAAACTTTTAAGGCTTTTGTTTTTGATCTGGCTGCTGCTTTATCAATATGGGAGGTTACTGTGTTTCTCGTAGGCGAGTATGAAGAAAAAGAACTGACTCTTTTAAGTGAATTCGCCATTGCTGATGGGATTTTCCATCTTTACGGTCAGGAAGAAAAAAGGTTTCAAAAAAGGTATTTGCGCATTTTGAAGATGAGGGGGACCAATTTTGAACAGGGAGAGCACCTATTTCAAATCAGCTCTTCGGGAATAGAAGTCTACCCGAGGATAAAACCGGAGGGTAAAGAACTCCAATATGAGGTCAAGCCGGGGAAAAAAGGATTCGGAATCACAGGCCTGGACGAAATGCTGAGTGGCGGATTAACAGAAGGGACTATTACACTGATTTCAGGCGGTACAGGTACGGGTAAAACCGCGCTTGCCCTTAAATTTTTACTGGATGGGGCTGAAAAAGGCGAAAATGGACTGTTTCTTTCTTTTGAAGAGCCCGTTTCTCAACTTATAGATAACGCCCGCCATCTGGGATGGGAGCCGGATAAATATCTGGCAGATGGTCGACTCGATGTCAAGTTTATTTCTCCAATAGAACTGGACGTAGATAAGCACGCTTTTGAAATACTGGATATGGTCACCCATAAGAAGGTGGATAGGTTTGTCATCGACAGCATATCTGCTTTTGAAAGCAGCGTTTCCGATATACAAAAGTATAAAGATTATCTCTGGGCGATAGGCCAGCAGCTCAAAAGTCGGCATATCACTACCATATTTACGGTAATCAACGAAGACCTCTTTTCACCGGCCTCAGTAACAAAAGATCAAATATCCTTATTAACCGATAATATAATTATTCTGCGGTACGTGGAAGATAATTCAAGCATTAAAAAAGTTCTTGGAATTCTTAAAGCACGCGGAACCAACCATAACAGAGACCTTAGGGAGTATGAGATTACCCCGAATGGAATAAATATTCTTGGCAAATTAGATAGAGCAAATATGTTGAGATGAGGTGCAGCTAAATGCCAGCAAACCTTTTACTAAGTGTTTCGTTAAAATACTGGCAGGATTTTCAGGATACTCTTGCCAAGGTGATGGATGCAAACATTTACATCTTTGATATAAATGGCAGCTCTTTTTCCCGATTCAGTAGAGATGTCGAATTGTGCCGGAAGGTGAATAAAGGAGAAAAGATCTGTAACGAAAAGTGCATCCGTTTTTATAAAGACATCCTGGGTTCGTTAGAAGATAAAGGCATATTTACCTGTCCTTACGGGATTAGGCTTTATGCCTACCGCCTGGGTACATACGCACAAAAGATAGGCTTCCTTATCATTACTCCTACCAGGATAAGAACCCAGGTGGGCAGCGAGGAAGAAAATACTTTTATCACCAAAGCGCACAGCATTTACCAGACTATCAATGAGGTTCTTAAGGCCATCCTTGAAAAAAACCTTTTAGGATTACGAAGTCTTGAACTGAACAGCATTTATGAAATCAGCCGCCTGTTGACCTCGACCGTCGAACTGGAAAAGGTTATGGACCTCATAACGAATTCCCTGATCATAATATACAAGGCCGAGCTGGGTTTTGTTGGCCTTCGAGAAGGTGATAAAATCAGGATAGCGCAGGCTAAAGGTGATCACGGCTATCTTTTGATAGGGAAGGAATGGCCGATGGTCCAGCCGTTGATTGAGAATGTTTTTTCAAAAGTTGAGCCGTCTTTTCTGAGTATTAATGAATTGATGACATTACCGGGTCTTTCCGGTTTGGAGCTTGATTCCGGGAATAAAATCATGGTTTATCCCCTATGGACTTCTCTGGGTGCTGTTGGCATGTTAGGCATAGTGTTTTCCCCTGATTCAATGGATGACAATGATATCAGAAACCTGCAGATCTATGCGAACTTTGCTGCGACAGCTTTGGCTAACGCAAAGCTTATAAGCCGCCTGGAAAGAGAAGCTGAAACCGACTTTTTGACAGGGCTTTTTAATAAGCGTGTAATCCGCAACATACTGGTTAATGAACTCGAAAGGACAATCAGGTACGGCATTCCTTTAGCGATTATTTTCCTGGATATTGATAACTTCAAGTCTTATAATGACACCTTTGGCCATGTGTCTGGCGATGTGGTGCTGCAGAAGACGGCAGAGATAATAAAAAACTCCATCAGGACTGTGGATATTGCGGGGCG
>JACDOL010000142.1 GCA_017656165.1 Desulfotomaculum sp. | reverse complement strand
ACTGCCGGAGGTCACACGTGGATGTCCACGTTGTTGCCCACGCCGGGCAGTTTGGCCTCAGGTGCGTTCTTCCCCTGGTCCACCCTGTCCAGCATCTGGTTCACCAGGCTGGCGTTCTGCTCCGCCGTGTCCATGGCCTTCTTCATGACGGACATCCCTACATCTAGCTGCAGCTGCGCCTGGCTCTTCAATGTAGACAGCGCTGCTATGTCCAATGGTGTCACCTCCATTCCCCGTGGTATCTATGTACTGGCAACAAAGAGATCCGGTAACGCTCACTGGCGATCGTCTTCAAGGGTTTTGTCTAGCACTCCAGGTACGGCCGGAGGCAGCGGTTCAGTTCCGCCTGCCACTTCTTATAGGTCGGAACCAGGGTGAACTGCATGATCTCCTGCACCTTGGCCCTGTCCCCCTGCTCGTAGGCGGAGACGGCCAGTTCGAAGGCGTCCCGCAGGGAATCGGCTCGGGACTCCAGCTCGTTGGGCGGCAGTTCTCCGAGGATCGGTTGGACAGACGCTTGCATTCTGAAGAAGGCGTCCAGGGAGTCGTGGAACAGCAGCATGGTGGATTCGAAGTGCCCCTCGTTGAGCTTCTTCTTGACGTGCTCGAGGCCTTCCAGGCATGTCTCGGCCAACTCTGTCGCTCGTTTCATGACCTCAATGTACTGATTCATTGTACCTTCCCCGTTTCAAGTGAGATGTAGGAAAAGGCCTCAGGGATGACCTGAGGCCTCTTGTCGTTGACAGCACTACCGCAGGAGCTGGAGCACGCCCTGGGGTATCTGGTTGGCCTGGGCCAGCATGGCCTGGGCTGCCTGGGATAGAATGTTCATCTTGGTGAACTCCATCATCTCCTTGGCCATGTCGACGTCGCGGATGCGGGATTCGGATGCTGTCAGGTTTTCAGCAGAAGTACCTAAATTCGCAATTGTATGCTCTAAACGGTTTTGGAAAGATCCTAACTTAGAACGTTCTGCAGATACTTCTTTGATAGCTTTATCAATAGTGATAATGGCATCTTGTGCTTTTGCTCCTGTTGATACATCAATCACATCTAAACTTGCAAACTGAGATATTCTGGTATTACCATTTTCATCAACACCAGTTGCATTTACACCAAGTGCTAATGCCCGCATATCTCTAATATCAATTTCCATTGTTTGATTTTCGTTTGCTCCAATTTGGGTTTCAATAGCTCCGGAAGTCATATTTATAGTTGCTTTGGTGCCTGCAGCACTTGAACCAAATGTAACTGTTACTCCTGTTAAGCCAGTTCCATTATCATTAATTTCAATAGTATCTGTAGTGCTTGTTAAACCGGTAGTTTGAACACCAGTTGTATTATTTGTTACAGTAAATTGGTAATCCTTTGCAGTAGTTTTCTCAGCAAATCCGAAAGTAACATTGCTTGCAAAATTTACTTCATTTACTGTTACTTGGTTAGCAAGACCGGTTTCCGTTGAGGCTATTTCAAGTTTTTGGGCACTACTATTCCATGATGCAATAATATTCATGTTCATATCTTCTGCATTTTGATTAATTCTATTGATAATATCTGCCAAAGTATCGTTTGCATTTAAAGTAATATTCATTGTTTGATTACCTTGAGTGATAGCTAAACTTTGAGTTCCATCAAAAGGAGTAGGATTGTTTGTAGCATCTTTAAACAAAGTATCTAGCGTAGAAGTGGTATCAAGTGTTACAGAGGTAGAGCTTCCCGAACCGTCATCTTTAGTCGGTGCATTAGTATGAACTACATGAGCAACTCCAACTTGGGTTAAGTCAATGTCAAATGTACCTGTGTTAGTAATATCACCAGTTACCATTGCAGTTGTAACTTCGTCACCGCTAGTAATGGTAGCTTTTGCTCCCATGGACCCATTAAGTAATTTTTTCGTGTTAAATTCAGTGGTATTAGCGATTCGATTTATTTCTTCTTTTAATTGTTCAATTTCTTTTTGAATTTCAGCGCGATCATCATCAGTATTCGTATCATTTGCCGCTTGTACTGCTAATTCCCTCATTCTTTGAAGAATGGTATGAGTTTCATTTAACCCTCCTTCAGCTGTTTGCAATAATGAAATTGAATCTTGCGCATTTCGCTTTGCTTGTTCTAAACCACGAATCTGTGCCCGCATCTTTTCGGAAATTGCAAGACCTGCTGCATCGTCAGCAGCCTTATTTATGCGTAAGCCTGATGATAACTTTTCCAATGACTTTTGTTGAAGTATGTTGTTGATCGTCAACTGACGATACGTGTTAAGGGCTGCGATGTTGTGGTTGATTCTCACAGGTCATTCCCCCCTTGAAAATAGAATTTACATCCCTGCATTGGAAATTCTCCCGGTGGCCACCTTGATGGGGAAAATTTCCCTCGTTATTGTATTCGGTTATTTTAAGGCTTACTTTAGGGCTTTGTTAAAAAATCTTAAG
>JACDOL010000141.1 GCA_017656165.1 Desulfotomaculum sp. | reverse complement strand
TAAATAATACCGGTGGAAGTTCAATGCTGCTGCCGGGCACTGTTCATTCCAACCAGTTAATGACAGCGTCGGTGTGGAATAAATTGTGGGAAAGTGATATAATTGCAATGAATTTTTATTGAGGAGAGATTACCGTGCAGCGGGGTTGTTTTTGGCTGGTACTAATTCTTGCAGCTGTACTTTTTACCGGCTTTTTATACTGCAAGTGGCTGCTGGACCCGGTGGCAGAGGGAGATAAGCCGCCGGTGATTATAGAAATACCTAAAAACAGCAGCAGCAGTAGTGTAGCCAAAATGCTGAAAGAGAAAAATTTAATTAAAAGTACTTTAGCCTTTCGCTGTTACTCACGGCTTAAAGGATGGGATTCTAAAATACAAGCCGGGGAATATCAATTAAGTGCTTCCATGTCTATTCCAGAAATATTAAAAACCATTATGAGGGGAAGCCAGGTTTTTTATACATTTACCGTTCCTGAAGGTTATAATGTTGAACAAATTGCCCAACTGCTGGCAGAGAAGGGGTTGGGCAGTAAAGAAAAGTTTTTGGCCTTGTGTAAAAATGGGGATGGGCTGGAATATCCCTTTCTAAAAAAACACCCCGGTACAAAATATCTTTTAGAAGGTTATCTTTTTCCCGATACATATAAAATAACTAAGCAAAGCACTGAAAAAGATATAATTCACATGATGCTGGAACGATTTGCAGGGGAATTAGAAAGGCTGGACTTTGCGGAAAAGGCAGAAAAATTAAATTTAACGGTTCACGAAGCGGTAACCATAGCATCCATGATTGAAAAGGAAGCAATTTTTGATAAAGAGCGGCCTATTATCTCCGGTGTAATTCAAAACCGCCTTAGAAAAGGAATGCCGCTGCAAATTGATGCTACAGTACTTTATGCGCTGGGCGAACATAAGGAAGTAGTTTTGTATGAAGATTTAGAGGTAGAGTCCAAGTATAATACCTACAAGGTTAAATCGCTGCCTCCGGGGCCGATAGCCTGCCCGGGGTCTTCATCCTTAAAGGCAGCGGTGGAACCTGCACAAACAGATTATTTGTATTATGTGGCTAAGCCGGATGGAACGCATGCTTTTTCAAAAACTTTAACCCAGCACAACCGGAATGTTGCCAAGTATCAATAGGTTGGAGTTGATAAAACTATGAACAGTCTGGAATTATTAGCTCCTGCGGGAGATCTCGAAAAGCTTAAAGCGGCAGTTATATATGGTGCCGATGCTGTTTACCTGGGCGGGAAGCAGTTCAGTTTGCGGGCCGGGGCCGGGAACTTCGGACCGGAGGAACTGGCAGAAGGAGTAAAATTTGCCCACCGGTATGGTGCAAAAGTTTATGCGGCAGTAAATATTTTTGCTCACAACAGGGACCTGGAGGCACTTCCGGAATATTTGTCTTATTTAGAGGACTTGAATATAGACGGGGTAATTGTATCAGACCCCGGTGTGCTTTTAATCATCCAGGAAAGGAACCGGGGAATACCTGTACATTTAAGCACCCAGGCCAATACCACTAATTATGCCAGTGCTCTGTTTTGGAAAAAGCAGGGGGTTAAGCGGATAGTGCTGGCCAGGGAACTGTCGTTGGAGGAAATAAAAAAAATTTCCCAGCATGTGAATGTGGAACTGGAAGCTTTTGTTCACGGTGCTATGTGTATGGCTTATTCGGGGCGCTGCCTGCTTAGCAGCTATTTAACAGGACGTGATGCCAACCGGGGTGATTGTGCACAGCCCTGCCGCTGGAAATATTACCTGGTAGAAGAAAAACGCCCGGGCCAGTATTTTCCAGTGATTGAAGAGGAGAGGGGAACATATTTTATGAGTTCCCGGGATCTATGTTTGATTGAATACATACCTCATTTAGTGAATGCAGGTGTGACCAGTTTTAAAATTGAAGGAAGAATGAAAAGTGTTCACTATGTAAGTACAGTGGTAAAAAGCTACCGCCAGGCCATAGACAAATACTTAAAAGATCCAAAAAATTATGCTGTTGAAAAAAAGTGGGTTGAGGAAATATCTAAAGTAAGTCACCGTGATTATACTACTGGCTTTATATTTGGGCGTCCCGGCGAGGAAGCGCAGTCAGATAAACCCTCCCAATACCGGCGGGATTACAGGTTTGTGGGAATAGTACGCCATTATGATAAAGATAAAGGGATGGCAGTGGTAGAACAGCGGAATAATTTTGTGGTGGGTGACAAAATTGAAGTTTCTCAGCCCAGGGGTGAGAATTTGACATTTACTGTTCAGTCCATCTACAATGAAGAAGGCCAGCAGCAGGAAAATGCCCCACACCCCCAGCAAATCTTATACATACCAATGCCGCCGGTAGAGCCTTGGAGTATGATGAGGCAGGTAGTTAAATAAAAATAAGAGGAAGACTTGTTCAATGAAGGGGCTGTCTCATGACTTTTGAGGCAGCCCCATATTACCTTTACTAACTCTACCCCCTGTGT
>JACDOL010000140.1 GCA_017656165.1 Desulfotomaculum sp. | reverse complement strand
TTTTAGCAGTCACAATGTTTATGGTGCTTTTTATCTTTTTTAAAGTGCTTAGTTATCCAGTCCAGCTTGCATTGAATATCTTTTATGTCTTTTTGGATTTCTTTTATTTCTTTTTTAATTTCTTTTAATCCAAATTCCGGGCTGTTAAGTTTGCATTCAATATCAAAAACTTCGCATTTTATTTCCTTTAATCCAAATTTTTTATCTTTAATTTTATCTAATATATCTTTAATTTCTGTTTTAATTTCACTTAACCCGAAAGTAGGACTAAAAATGGCATCTTCAATATTTGATACTTCTGCTTTAATTTCACTTAAACCAAAGGTGGGACTGGAAATGGCATCTTCGATACCCATAACTTCTTTTTTTATTTCTGATATACCAAAGGTGGGACTTGAAATTATATCCTCTATATCTTTAATTTCTTTTTTTATTTCCTTCAGGCCAAAATTAGGATCCTTTATGATGCATTCTATATTTTTTACTTCCTTTTTAATTTCCTTCAGCCCAAATTTACGATCACCAAGGAAATCTTTCATTTTATCCAATTTTACCAGTTCTTTTCGCAGTATTTCTTGGATTTTTCTAACTTCTTTTTTTAGTTCATATAATCCATATTTTGACCGCCGGTCTAAAACATAATTTATTTTATGATCAACGTCATTAAGGCATTTATTTATTTTAGGCAGACTGCATTGAGAGTTTCCATTTACCATGGTAGATAATTGATTCATTATTTTTTTAATTGCTTCTCTTTCTCGTTGTAAAGAAGCATTAAGTTCCTCAAATTCAATATCATCATAAGATCTCACAATAAATACCTCCCCAGAATTTTATTGCTTTTACATTATATGGATTTAGTGTCAATATTGTTACGAAGCTGCAGAAATATTGCTATAACTTGCAGGTTTGTTCTTTTATTTCCTGTGATAAAAAAGAGAGGTGCTTCCAATACTAAATTTGCAGATAATTCTAAGGAGGTGTTAAAACTGGCCAGTCGCAGTAATTTTGGAAGTCATGATATGAGCGCTTATAGATTAAAGGATATGCATGATGCAGATTATCCAGGTGGTGTTGTTGTGGACCCGGTTCCCATAACAGCAGGAGAAGAAATAGTGGTTTTTTATAATGGTTTATTAGCCCAAAGCGGTGCTGATGGGGTTTACTTACACTGCGGTTATGGTAATGCTGATAACTGGCAGGGTGTCCAGGATATGCGTATGGCAAAAACTGGATATGGTTTTATAAAAACACTGCGTACGCCTGAAGTCAGTACCAGGTTGAATTTTTGTTTTCGAGATACTGCCTATAATTGGGATAACAATAATGGTAGGAACTGGAGTTTTGAAATTCATAACGGTTAAATTACAAGATGTATAATTTACAGTTTTAGGGCATGCAAAACATGCCCTTTTTTGTTTAATTCTTATATTTCTAGAAAATAATATGAAAAATGCCTTTGTTGGGAGGTTTAATTATGCGAATTCTGGTACTGTCATGGGAATATCCCCCGCGAAGTGTAGGTGGGCTGGCCCAGCACGTTTATGATCTTTACAATGCAATGTCAAAGCAGGGGCATGATATTCATATTATTACAGTAGGTTCAAGTGATACACCGGAATATGAGAATGTGCACGGAGTGAATGTATACAGGGTAATTCCTTACCAGGTATCCTCCCCGGACTTTGTAACCTGGGCAATGCAGTTGAATGTTGCCATGCTGGAAAAGAGTTTAACCCTGATAAGAGAGAAGAGAAAAAACTTTGATGTTATACATGCCCATGATTGGCTTGTGGCATATGCTGCGCGGGCATTAAAGCATTCCCTGGAAATACCTCTAATTGCAACTATTCATGCCACTGAGCATGGGAGAAATAACGGGCTGCACAATCAAATGCAGCGGCATATTAGTGACGTAGAGTGGTGGCTTTGTTATGAATCCTGGCGGGTGATCGTATGCAGTCATTATATGCACGAGGAATTACGGCGTGTTTTTCAAGTACCTGAAGATAAATTGACAATTGTTCCCAATGGTGTTAACCCGGAATATTTTGAAGTTAAAAAAGATAATACAATTCTGAGAGGAAACTATGCTGCCCCGGGTGAAAAAATTGTGTTTTACGTTGGAAGGCTGGTACAGGAAAAAGGTGTACAGGTTCTGCTGGAAGCTGCGCCTAAAATACTGCACTATCATCCCAATACAAAGTTTGTTATTGCGGGTAAAGGGCCGCATATGATTCCGCTAAGAAGGCAGGCCCGCCGGATGGGAATAGAGGCCAGGGTGTATTTTACTGGTTATGTAGATGATAGCACCAGGAATAATCTTTATAAATTTGCTGATGTGGCTGTTTTTCCCAGCTTGTATGAGCCTTTTGGCATTGTTGCATTAGAAGCCATGGCTGCTCGTACCCCGGTGGTAGTTTCCGATACTGGTGGATTATCAGAAATAATAAAGCACGGGATCAATGGTTTAAAAGCGTATGTGGGCAACCCTAATTCTATTGCGGATAACGTTCTGCATATGCTTATGAACCCAGAATCCGCCAGGAGAATGGAACAGCGGGCTTATAAAGATGTTATTGAAAAATATAATTGGAACAAAATAGCAGGGAAAACTGTTGAGCTGTATGGAGATGTTTTGTCTGCTCATGGCCGTGTTTCTAATTTGTATTCAGGACATGTTAAAAATTTTGGTGTTTTATCCAGGCTGTTGGAACAAATCCACTAAATAAAG
>JACDOL010000139.1 GCA_017656165.1 Desulfotomaculum sp. | reverse complement strand
AAATTTTTGCAGGTATTTTTATACATCTCGTCGAAATGAAAATGCTGTAAGTGCGTCTAATAAATTGAAGTATTAATGGGAGGTAATAAAATTGCATAAATTTAGATTTTCAAAAAAAATAGCGGCGGCGGCCTGCCTGGCAGTTTTAATGATAGTTTTATATGCCGGTATGCTGTGGGCCGGCGGGGGGGACCCGGGAACTGCAGCTGATCCCCTGGTGACCCGCAGCTTTGTTGAGAAATACGTGAACGAAAAAATCGGTGAGAGTGCCGGGCAGTGGATAATTGAGGAAATTAAACCCGGCGGCGTATTTAAAGGAGGCAGCGGTACCGAGGTGGTGCTGCGCTCCGGAAAAGCCACCTGCGTTGACCCATCAACCAGCGGAATCCTGGATATTACCAATGGCGGTAACGTGGTAGATGGGCAGAAAGTGCCCAGCAATCACCTGCTGGTTATACCCAGGAATGACGGCAGGGGTTTTAAAGCTGATACCCCGGTAATTATAATGTATAAAGGCAGCGGGGCTGTAGAGTACTAAAAATATTACGAGGGGTACCTTAAATGAAACGGCTGATAACTGTTTTACTGCTTGTAATGCTGGGTTTTGGCCTGGTTTACCTTAACCAGAGGCCGGAACCTAAATTTTTTATGGCCAGCCCCCCGGACAAGCCCCCGGCCCGAGACAATGAGTATGACTTAATTGTAGTGGGCAGCGACCCTGAAGGTATAGCAGCGGCAGTGTCCGGGGCCAGGAACGGGCTGAAGACACTGCTGGTGGATACACGCCCGGTGCTGGGTGGGCTGATGACCAGGGGCTGGTTAAATACCATAGACATGAATTACAGCCCCGGGGGCGAAATATTAAATAAAGGTATCTTTTTGGAGTTCTTCCGGCAGGTGGAAGGTGATTCCTTTGATGTCGGTACCGCGCTGAAAGTTTTCAACACTATGGTAGAAAATGAGCCCAATTTAAGTGTCCTGCTGGACGTAAAAGAAATAAAACCGGTCACTGCTTCCACTGCCGGGAAGACCGAGATAACCGGGATTGAAGTCACAGAAAATAATATTGAGCGGCATATTTCCGGGAAAATAATTATTGATGCCACCCAGGATGCTGATATAGCGGCGGCAGCCGGTGTGCCTTACAGTGTGGGAATGAGCGACATGGGATACCAGGACCGGTTTGTGGCTGTTACCCTTGTTTTCCAGCTGAAGGGCATATCGCAGCTGGACTGGCTGCGGATGGGAGCCAGTCTGCTGGCAGAGAGGGCAAAGGGCGAGCATGCCGGCATTAACACAGTCAGTGCCTGGGGATTCGGTGATATAATGGCAGAATACCGGCCAACCAATAAGCAGCTGGGGATGCGCGGGTTAAATATCGGCCGGCAGAATGACGGCACGGTGCTGGTTAATGCCCTGCATGTGTACGGTATTAACCCCCTTGATAAACAGCAGCTTGAAAAAGCCCGGCAGCTGGCTGAGGCGGAGCTGCCTCATATTGTTAAGTTCCTGCGAAAGCACATTCCCGGCCTGGAACATGCCCGGCTGGCGGCCGCCGCCCCGGAGCTTTACGTCCGTGAATCCCGCCACATTTACGGGGAATACCGCCTCACGGTGGATGACGTGCTGGAAAACAGGGACTTTTATGACGGCATAGCCCTTGGCTCTTACCCCATTGATATCCAGGCCGTCAGCAGGGAATTTAAAGGAGCCGTGGTGGGAACACCCAAGCAGTATGCCGTGCCTTTCAGGTGCCTGGTTCCCCAAAAGGTTGACCGCCTTCTGGTGGTGGGGCGCTCGGCCAGTTTTGACTCTTTAGCCCACGGCAGTGCCAGGGTAATACCCGTGGGCATGGCTGCAGGTGAGGCTGCCGGGGCAGCGGCAGCTTTGAGCCTGGAAGAAGATATCGGCTTAAGAGAGATTTGTTATGACCGCAGGCTGATGAAAGAGTTAAGGACCAGGTTAAATGAACAGGGGATGGATATAAAGTCCTTTTCATATCCCGAGCCGGTAACAAAACACTGGGCTTACGAGGGCTTGAAATTTGTGCGCCGTTACGGCCTGGTGTTTGGCGGGTACAGCAACCGGTACAACCTGGATGAAGAAATGACGGAGCAGAGATTTATTAACCTGCTGTCCTGGATAACCAGGCTGGCCGGGCCGCGAGATACTCAAATGCCGCCGTTATACACCGAGGGCAATGCCCTGACCATAGAAGATGTGTCCTACATGATTACCCGGTGCATGGGAAAACAGTTTAATAAAAAAGAAGCTTACCGTTACTTAAAAGAAATGAACTTCTTTGACCGGCGGGTTCTGCAGGAAGTCCGGGAGAATAACGGGGTAGTCAGCAGTGGGTCGGCTTATATGATATTGAAAGACTATATACAAAAGGGGGTGGTACCCGGTGAAGGTTAAAGCCATTACCTTAGTGATGCTTTTTACTGCCTTAGTAATTCTACCGGGAACAGCCCTGGCTTTAGATTCGGAAAAGAACTATGACTTAATAGTGGTGGGCAGCGACCCCGAGGGGATAGCAGCGGCAGTTTCCGGGGCCAGGAACGGTTTAAAAACACTGCTGGTGGATACCCGGCCGGAAGTGGGAGGGTTAATGACCAGGGGGTGGCTGAACACCATTGACATGAACTATGCCCCCAACCCTTACGGCCCCAGCACGGATATTTTAAACAAGAGACTGAAGGGATAAAAGTTCGAGAACTGAGCGGTAATACCAGCAGGTACTACTGCAAAAGGCTGGTAGATGCCACCCAGGATGCAGATATTGC
>JACDOL010000138.1 GCA_017656165.1 Desulfotomaculum sp. | reverse complement strand
GATAATAGTGATAAACATTACTTGCTGAAAAAAATATTTGATTACAAGGTGAGAATGGGATTTACATTGTACGGTTACGTAATAATGGGTAACCACTATCATTTTATATTAAAAACATTAGATGAGCCGCTTAGTAAGATAATGCATGCTCTGAATAATTGCTACAGCAAATACTATAACCTTACTAGACACCGTACTGGTCATGTTTTTGAAGCTCGGTATAAGGCAATTTTAGTGCAAGATGAAAAGTATTTACTAAACCTTGTTCGATATGTGCATCAAAATCCCTTGCGGGCTGGGATGTGTAAGTATGTTTGGCAGTATCGCTGGAGCAGTGATGTTTATTATAGAGAAAACCTTGATGAATTTGTGGATATTAATTTGCTTTTAGATATAATTTCTAAAGATAGGGCAGCTGCCATAGAAAAGTATAAAGAATTTATGAGTTTTATAGAAAAGAATGACTATGATAATGCAGAAGTTATTGGTGATGATGCCTTTGAAATGGCTACAGCTCCCCATAAGCAGGTTATTACCAGGAAAAGGTTGGATGAAATATTAATTGAAACCGGTGTCAGCATGGAAGATTTCAAGTTAATAAAAAATGGTTCTCGCAAGCGGCATTTGGTAAAATATAAAGTGTTATATATTCAAGAGGCATTAAAACATAATTATACATATAAAGAGACTGCAGGTAATATTGGAATTTCTGATGCAGCTGCACACAAGCTGCTTGAGAAACATGGCATTAAAGGTAATAAATGAAGTGGGAATGTGCTAAGTAATTATATACTTATTGCCTGGCCTGGGTTAAGAATATCTATAACTTGTTGATGTATTTATTGAGGTAAATAATTATCGTTTCTAGCGAAGGATATTTAAGGCAGAGGCTGGAATGGGTAATGATTTAGGATGGAAATACTGGATGAAATTGAACTGAAAGGAAATGCCCTGGAAACTATAGAAAGAGAAAATTTAAATGTTCAACTACAAAAGATGCAAAAGTGAATGAAAAGAGCAGAACCTTTTGGCTGGATTTTCAATAAATCTTAAGAAATGGGGAAGATGTATGGACAACAAGTACTATGAAGTAATGAAAAGAGCTGTGGAACTGTCTGAAACAGTGCTGGAAGCAATGCGGCAAATAAATACTAAACTCAATGAAGGCAGCTATCAGCAGGCTATTCCGCTGTTGGAAGATGTAATGAAGGCTTGTTTATCTATAGATAGTGCCGTTCAACCTATTATGCCCAACCTGGAACCTAATGAGCTTGAATCTCTAAGTGAAAAATTGCGAAATGGTTTTGACCTGGTTGTTACTGCATTTGAGCAGGGGGTACCTGCTAAAGCCCAGGAAATCATGCAGTTTAATCTAATGCCCAGCTATAAAAAGTGGCATGCAGAGATAAACAGGGTGTTGAAGCCGCATATACTTTCATAAAGGCGGTGTTTGGCGGTGTTGTAATTAAGGGGACGGTGCCAGGCACCTAACTTTTACCTAACTTATTAAGTTATTCACTAATAACCGCCTGTTTTTTAGTTTATCTTACCATTTATCTTACCATTTTTTAAAATTCTGGCTTGAATGGCTTGAAAGAATGATACAATAAGAAATTTATCAATGATGCTGTTCTGCTTTTATGACGTATGCAATTTGTTCCTTTAACTTCGGTATTTTAGTAGTTGCTGTTTCCCAAACTAGTTTTAAGTCAACACCAAAGTAATCGTGTATTAGAACATCTCTCATGCCAGCCATTGACCGCCATGGTATTTCAGGGTATTTATCTTTAAGTTCTGCTGTAAGATTTTTTGTTGCTTCACCGATTATTTCAAAACGTCGAATAACAGCATCTTGAACTGTATCATTTTCAAAAAATTGTTCTCTTGTTAACGACAGTAAATATTTTTCAATTTTTTGGATGCTTTCCATAATATGTTGAAGGTAGACAAAATTATTTCTCACATTATCACCTTCCTGTCTTTTAAGACATAGGGTCTAATGTGTTTAGAGATTGCAGCTTCGGTTACAATGTCTACTTTTCTTTGTAGTGCATTTTCAAGTGAATATTTCAGGTCAATATGATCAAACAAAGAAACGTTTGCTTCAGGATCATATATAATTATTAAATCAATATCGCTATCTTGGTTTTGCTCGTTACGGGCAAATGAGCCAAAAATATATGCTTGGACTACGTTGAATTTTTTTAAAATTGGTACTGCTTTAGATTTTATTGTTTCGATATCTAGCATATAAACCACCTCTATCGGGGAAGGTGCCAGGCACCTAACTTATTATCTTATTGAATTTAAAACTTAAATATAACTATTTTAAAACAGTCTTCTTTATTTCCATGGTGAACTGTTCAATGTCACTAAGTTTATCTTGCAGTATATTATATAGTTCTTTTTCTGTAACCATACTATAAAAGTGAACCATTCTATTTCGGTAACCGGCCATTTGAACTAGTTTTTCTCCCAAAGCGTCACTGTCGAAATTAGCATCTTATTAATCATGGGCTATCCCAGTTCCTCCAATCTTTCTCTATAATACTGTTCCAGCACTCAGCGAAAGTCAGCGGCCCTGGCCAGTATGTTGTGTTCGTATTTATCTTTTATGCCTCGCTGACTGCGTAAATACAAATCCCCTTTACAGCTTCAAATTGAAATACAGAATGGGTTTCCTGCAAAAAAACCAAATCTAAGCTCAGCGGTAGAAATAATTCATCCAATTGGTTGTATAGGGTGGAGTGCAGCTCATACATAGAAGAACCGGTTAACCGACCTTCGTCATCTAATATAATACCCAAATCCAAATCCGCAAGCGGATCTTT
>JACDOL010000137.1 GCA_017656165.1 Desulfotomaculum sp. | reverse complement strand
TTTATTCCCCTGGCTTTGAGCCTCAGTTCAATAATGGTGTCCCTCAGCTGGGCGGCTTTTTCAAACTCCAGTTCCTTAGCAGCCTTCTTCATCTCTTTTTCCAGGTCTGCTATCAGCTTCTTGATTTCTTTTTTGCTCATTTTATCTACTTTCTTACCGGCAGCATATTTGGCCGTTGTCTCAGCCGCCTTGGTAGCCTCTATTACTTCCCGCACCGCTTTGCGTACTGTCTGCGGTGTAATGTTGTGTTTTTTATTGTATTCCACCTGCAGCTTCCGGCGGCGTTCAGTTTCATCAATGGCTTTCCGCATGGATTTGGTAATGCTGTCAGCATACATAATAACTTTACCTTCGGCATTGCGGGCCGCCCGGCCAATGGTCTGGATCAGTGAGCGTTCACTGCGCAGGTAACCCTCTTTATCGGCATCCAGTATGGCCACCAGGCTTACCTCCGGCAGGTCTAGGCCTTCCCGCAGCAGGTTGATGCCAACCAGTACGTCAAATTTACCTAGGCGCAGGTCGCGAAGTATTTCCATGCGCTCAAGGGTGTCAATATCGGCATGCATGTACCTTACCCGCACACCCATTTCTTTAAAATAATCCGTTAAGTCCTCGGCCATTTTTTTGGTCAGGGTGGTAATCAGCACCCGCTCATCCTTCTCTACCCGCTTTTTAATCTCACCCAGCAGGTCGTCAATCTGGCCCTTGGTGGGCCGCACAGATATTTCCGGGTCCACCAGTCCGGTGGGGCGGATAATCTGTTCCACTACCTGCTGGCTGTGCTTCAGTTCATAAGGCCCGGGAGTGGCAGATACATATATACACTGGTTGATGCGCTGTTCAAACTCTTTAAAAGTCAAAGGGCGGTTGTCCAGCGCAGAAGGCAGGCGAAAACCGTGTTCCACCAGCGTTAACTTCCGTGAACGGTCTCCCTCGTACATTCCACCCACCTGGGGCACTGCCACGTGAGACTCATCAATAATCATCAAGAAATCGTCGGGAAAGAAGTCCAGCAGGGTATAAGGAGGCTCACCGGGAGCCCTTCCGGTAAGGTGGCGGCTGTAGTTTTCAATGCCGCTGCAGTAACCTACCTCCCGCATCATTTCTATGTCATACCTGGTCCGCTGTTCCAAGCGCTGGGCTTCCAAAAGCTTTCCCTGGTCTTTTAATTCCTTTAACCTTTCTTCCAGTTCCTCTTCAATAGATGCTATGGCCCGCTCCATCTTTTCATCTGAGGTGGCAAAGTGGCTGGCCGGGAACACTGATACGTGACTGCGCTCGCCGGTAATTTCCCCGGTAAGCACATCAAATTCAACCATCCTGTCTATTTCATCACCAAACATTTCTACCCGGACTGCCTGCCCGGTGGCAGATGCAGGGAATATTTCTATTACGTCCCCCCGCACCCTGAAAGTACCCCGGGTGAAGTTAACATCGCTGCGGGTGTATTGAATGTCCACCAGCTTGCGCAGTATCTGGTCCCGGTCGTAGATTCCCCCCGTTCGCAGTGAGAGCACCAGGTCCCGGTACTCGTTGGGATTACCTAAACCGTAAATGCAGGAAACACTGGCCACCACAATTACATCCCGCCTCTCCAGCAGGGCACAGGTGGCAGAATGGCGGAGCTTGTCTATCTCATCATTAATGCTGCTGTCTTTTTCAATATAAGTGTCGGTTTGGGGGATATATGCTTCCGGCTGGTAGTAATCAAAGTAGCTGACAAAATACTCCACCGCGTTGTGGGGGAAAAACTCTTTAAATTCACTGCACAGCTGGGCTGCCAGTGTCTTGTTGGGAGCCAGCACAAGGGTGGGCTTATTTACCTGGGCAATAACATTGGCCATTGTATATGTTTTACCTGAACCGGTAACACCCAGCAGGGTTTGATGTTTCAGCTTGCGGTTCAACCCATCAACCAGTTGAGCAATGGCCTTGGGCTGGTCGCCCTTTGGGCTGTATTCCGAAACCAGTTTAAAATCCATACATTTCACCTTCCTAAAAGGTGCGTTTTTATAAATTATACCATAATGGTAGAGTTATTAAAAATATTTACAGGGGCTTTATTAAAATAAGCCCCTAGAAAGCGCATTATATTACTGCTGGCCCTGCTGCATGCCCCCGGTTTGACTTTGTATGGATTGAACTTCACCTTCAATCTGCACTTCTACCACCTTCCCTTCACTGGTGGTTATACGCAGGGTAGTCTGCTGCTGTCCACCCATCTGCCCCTGCTGCTGTTGCTGCTGGTTTTGATTTTGCTGCTGGTCTTTGTCCTGCTGTTCCTTTTTTTCTACTCTATCCTGGACCAGGTAAACATTGTCCTGCTGTACCAGCCGCGGCGGCACCACCTTGGCTGGAACTGTATAATCGCCGTTATTTACCATAATATCATAATCAAAAGCCCTGCCCTGGGCCATAGCCACCGCTGCATCGTAGGCAGCCATGGCCAGCATGTCCGGCCGGTTATCAATCTCGGCATCATGTTCACCGCTCATTATGGCCTGCACAGCTTTAGAGGCGGCCCCGGCTCCAACGGTAATTACCCTCCGTTCCATGCCAAATTGTTTTAAAACTTCCACTGCCGCCACAGCCAAACTGCTGTCATTGGCAAGAACAGCATCAATTTTTTGTTTGCCGGATAAAATCTGCTGCATGGTGGACTTGGCCAGGTTGGCATCCCACCGGGGGTGCGGTTGTGAAACCACCACATCTATATTTTCTATCTTCTGTAATGATGAATTGACTGCGGCGGTAATTTCCCTGGCCATTTGGTCATTGCTGTCTCCCTGCAGCACCACCACTTTCATAGGTCTGCCGTCCTGCAGTCCCACCGCTGCCTGCTGGTCAC
>JACDOL010000136.1 GCA_017656165.1 Desulfotomaculum sp. | reverse complement strand
CAAAAAAGCCTCTTCTTAACAGAAGAGGCTCAGCATACTCGCTTAAAACCTTCTTATCTGTCAAGAGAGTACTCCCTTGCAGGACTTAGCACCGGACCGTTGGATTTCTCCAACGCGGTTGCCGGGTTTCATAGGGCCTGTTCCCTCCACCACTCTTGATAAGAAGTTAGTAAATTATTCAATTAGTGAAGTTATTTTACCAATTATGCAGGGTGTTGTCAAACGTTATTTTATTGGAGATAATATAACGCGGGAAAAGCTTAAATTAAAATAATATTATAAAGAAAAGGATGTATCGAAAGTGGGTAAAAACAAGAGTAATATTTTACGCTGGATACTCAGCGAAACAGTCAAGGCAGTGGCCGATTATAAAATGATAGAAAACGGGGATAAAATTGCAGTTGGTCTTTCCGGGGGAAAAGACAGCAGTACACTGCTGTATGTATTAGCTTATTACCAAAAATACTACCCTTATGACTTTGAAATTCAGCCTATCCATGTAACTATGGGGTTTGAAGATATGGATATTACACCACTAAAAGAATACTGTCAATCCCTGGGCTTAAAACTTCACATTCAACCCGGTGAAATAGGACGCATTGTTTTTGATGCCCGGCAGGAAAAAAATCCCTGTGCCCTGTGTGCTAATTTGCGCCGTGGTGCCTTAAACAGTGCAGCAGTTGAGCTGGGATGCAACAAAGTTGCCCTGGCCCACCATCTTGATGATGCTGTAGAAACATTTTTTATGAGTCTATTTTACAACGCTCAATTACGAACTTTTTCCCCTCGTACTTACTTGGACAGAACAAAGCTTACGGTAGTCCGCCCATTTGTATATATCCCAGAAAGAGACATTATAAAATTAGCTGACAAAGCGGAAATACCTGTAATCCACAATCCCTGTCCTGCAAATAAAAAAACTAAACGCGAAGAAACAAAAGAACTGGTCAACGAGCTTTCCAAGCGGTATCCGCGGCTTAGGGATAATTTTATAATTGCATTAAAAAATTTTAATGAGAGAAACTTGTGGCCAAAGGTCATGCGTTAAAAATATTGTTCCGGTACTCACGGTTTTGCTTCTCCCTCCATAATATATAGCAAGCCCAGTCACGTAACCTTTTAGCTGGATTATATTGTAGGCTGACCTTTAAGGGCAGTCATTTTTTTTGGAGGGATGAATATTGACTATTAACGTATATGAAGTGTCCAATAAAAGAGAATTTGATATTTTTATCAGAATGCCAGGGGTAATTTATTACAATGATCCGTTTTGGTTCCCACCTCCTCCCCATTATGTTCTTAATGAAATTATGCAAATACCTTCAGAAAAATTACTTTTACTGGTGGCTGTACAGGATAATGATGTGGTAGGCAGAACAGCAGGTATAATTAACCGGCACCATGAAAAAAACACAGCACTTTTTGGGTATTTTGAAAGCATTAATGACCAGCAGGTTGCTAAAAAATTAATAACCGGGGTTGAAGAGTGGGCATTGAATAAAGGATTTAATTATCTTACCGGACCCGTTAATATTAACACAAACGACAGCGTCGGCCTGCTTGTGGAAGGGTTTAACCAGCCGCCAAAAAACGGCATGCCTTACAATCCAAGTTATTACAGAAACCTCCTGGAAGGATGTGGATTTAATAAACACCTGGACCTGCTCGCTTACCGTTGGACAGACCAGCATTTGATCCCCGAAAGGCTGGCCCGTATTGCCGCAAAAGTAAGAAATAACAAAAAATTTCTGTTGAGAACACTTAATTTAAGAAACATACACCGAGAAGCTGAAATATTGTCAGCTGTACATAATCAAACCATGCAGGATAACTGGGGTTCAGAAAATTTATCAGTATCAGAAGCAGCCAATTACCTGGCAAAATACCGTAAATTTGCTGATCCTGATTTACTGCTGGCAGCTGAGGTAAACAATGAACCTGCAGGGATTTGCCTCGCTCTGCCGGAGACAGACATAAGTTCGCCTAGAAGCTGCCGGGTAGCTGTATTGGCTGTAGTGCCCAAATTCCGCCAGCAGGGAATTGCTGCTGTGTTAATATATGAAATGGGAATGCGTCTTCTGCACAAGGGATACAAAGAAGCAGAACTTTCCCTGGTCATGGAAAACAATACCATGGTCAATAGGCTGCTGCAGTCTTTTAATTTAAAAGTTACCAAAAGGTTCAGATTGTACAAGAAAAATTTAATATAAGTTTCCTAAAATATAACCAAAAAACAATGGTTTTAATCCCAATTAATTATAAATAAAAATTTCCTAGAGCTCTAAAATATTTTGTAAACGTTCAGTCTGCTCACACGGATTAAGTATCACCTCATCAACAGATGCTTTAATACATGAAGCTACATCCTGTTTAGTAATTTTATTAGAATATATTATTAATGTGCAGTTATGTAATTCATTGATTTTATCTATGAGCTCAAAATTGTCAGCTTTAGCGGTATCTAAAGATATAAATACCCTTCGAGGCTTAGTTTTTATAACATGTGTTATGGCATTAACAGAGCCTTCAGTCTCATAAACAGCATAATTTAGCTTCCAAAGCGTCTCTTTTAAGTTATACCGGTTTATTGGATCATTATCAATTATCATAATAGTATTTTCATCGTACATAAGAAAAACCTCCTAAATGACAACAAAACCATTAAATTTTAAAGCTGCAGCTTATTAAATCTGACAGGTATTTTTCATGTAATTTTAATTATATAGGAATGCAGTCTTAGAAAAACAGACCAAGGTCTTATTTATATAAGACTTTTATACTACTATTAAAAAAGTATAAGTTTTGACGCAGCCAAGGTATTTACCTGAGAAAACGACAGCCGGCAAATTTTTCATCACTTGTACTGTTAGCT
>JACDOL010000135.1 GCA_017656165.1 Desulfotomaculum sp. | reverse complement strand
CCAGGGTGGTGGTAAAGTTAAAAGGTATGCTCAATAAGTTGGATAATGCCAATAACCTAAACAGCATCCTTGGTATAGAGGGTACTGCCAGTAGAGAATATTTCAGTGTTTTTAACAGGTTAATTAAAGATACCGTTCCTTTTAACTTTGAAAAAAGAAACCGCCGCCCGCCGGAAGACCCGGTAAATGCCCTGCTTAGTTATGGTTATACACTGCTAACTAAGGATATTGCTTCGGTGGTGCAGGTTGTTGGTTTTGATCCTTATATCGGCTACTTGCACCAGTCATACTACGGTAGGCCTGCTTTGGCACTGGATATTATGGAAGAGTTTAGGCCGATTATTATAGATTCAGTGGTATTAAAGGCTCTCAACAAAGGAGTTATAACCGAAAAAGATTTTGACTATAACCTGGGCGGGTGTTTTTTAAATGAGCGGGGGCGTAAAAAATTCTACAGGGCTTATGAAGAAAGGCGCCATGAAACTGTTACCCACCCAGTTTTCGGCTACCGCATTTCATACCTGCGCATATTCGAATTACAGGCCCGTTTTTTAGCCAAAGTGCTGCAGGAAGAGCTGAGTGAATATAAGCCTTTTACGGTGAGATAAAATATGAAAAACTATATCATTGCTTATGATATAACAGACGACAGAAGAAGGAATAAAATACATAAGGCTTTAAAAGATTATGCAGTACCGGTGCAGTACAGTGTGTTTGAAGCAAGATTATCAGATAAAGATTATATAACCCTGCAGCACAAGCTGGAACGGTTAATGAATAGTAAAGAAGACAGCATAATCTTCTACCGGCAGTGTGCCAGGTGCTCGGAAGATCTGCTGCGCATGGGGAAAAGTGCAGACCCCTTTGGTGATGGAATTTTTATACTATAGAAATTCGAGCATCGCTGGTGTGCACAAAACCCCGGGGATGCTCGAATTTTAAAAACCCTTTAAAATCAAGGGTTTCAGGGTTTACAAGTTTTAAATATTGGTGTAAAATGGTAAAAAGCAGGGTTGAAAATGTCGATGCTCGAAAACTAGGTTTTCAGCCCTTGGGGCACAAGGCTTCCAGGGCACGCCTTCTTAAAACAAAAATACAGTTTTTGCGAGCCGTTTTTGTCGGTATAAATGAAGTCAAACATGATTTTCCCGTGGCCGCGACCAGTCATGCCGCCAACATATCCGTACTGTTCCATTAAAAATGCTATTGCTTTAAAGGCCAGAACAGCATGCTCATATGGGGAAACTACCGTAGCAAGGGAAAAGAATGTTGTGCCGGCTGGAATGGCTTCAGTACCGTAGATCATAGATTCCTTTTTTTCGGTGCTTCTTTCTGCACTGCTTCTGCGAGTATAGCAGATTTCATTTCAATTGGAGTAATGTCTCTTAGTGAGGGTAATGTTTTTTCTTCCAGCTGGTTTTTATGGTTATCCGCCATTATGTTTTTATACAGCGGGTAAGAACCCGGCGAGCTTCTTCTTTACTTTGCATTATTTCTTCCATATTGATGTCTAATACGTCAAGTGAATGATCAATTAATAAACGACGCTCAATTCCTCTAAAAGCATTGCCGCTTATTACAGGTACTGAGTGTCTTGTCACCTGCCCGTCTTTTTCTATTAAAACAGGCATTGTGCGCTGTTTTTTGCTTCTCCTTCTTTGGGATTATACCCATAGTACATTACTTCGTTATGTACAACTGGGGTTAATGCTTGTCCAACCCCACTGATTGATGCAGTGTAAATCATTAAATTTAGCCTCCTTATTTTTTATACTTTTAAATATCTCTCCATTAATTAACTGCTTCCTTAAATTTAATTTTTATATCACTTCTCTTTTCAGCTGATATTATATCTATATCACCCAATACTGCATATTTCTGAACTTCTTCTCTAGTAGCAGGACGATGATATGTAAAACCGTTAAACCCTATAAGGGTTAAGGACACTTCGTCTGTCCACTCCTGCCACTCTAGCTCTCCTTTTTCATTGTAACGATAACCCTCCCCCAATGAATTAAGTTTTTCTCTTTCATACTCGCTCATTCGCAGTTTTTTGTACTTAGACATTATTTGTTACAAGGTTGATTTCTGAAGAAATGATTAGAATACCTGTTTTTGGGTATAAAAAGCTAAGGGTCTTACTCATTTTCCATAATATGGTGGTCATCTAGATCTCCACAATAACCCTTGCGGTACAACCTCCCATGTCTCACGGGGTCACCAATACAGTGCCCTTACATTCCTTCGTTCAACCTCTCAAGGGGTGGAGGCCAGGCAAGCTCCTATGCAGGGTCATTTGCCCGTATGGATAATAATACGCCCCGGCTTCTCCAGACTCTTGTTGTCTATGGGTAACTGCGATGGAAAGTGAGTCGAGTATACTGACCAGGTTAACTATACTCTTGATACAGCATTACTTAAGATTTTGCTTTTCTAAATTGTTATCATATTTGAAATTTATCAACACGCGGATAAATGTTTGCTTTGTGTTTACGCTACTAACTGCAGTTGAGCTAAGCGTTCTTTGCCTATTACTTTTTCGGGGTCGTAATTTAGCCGCTTACGTCCAATGGCAAAGAGAACACGAATTAGTTTTCCACACAATGCTACAATAGATTGTTTCTTACGCAATGGGTTTCTTGGTCGACTTATTAAGTATTGGTGAATTCGCTTAAATTCACTGTTCTTGGACACAAGTACAAGCATGCATCGGAATAACAAGGCACGTAATCGGGGGCGCCCGCGTTTGCCAATGCGAGTCTGGCCTTTATGTTTTCCAGAGCTGTTCTCTTTCAGGTTTAAGCCACTCAGCTTGATAATTTGCTGCGGATGTGCATAAGCATTCAGATCACCTGTTTCCGCGGGAGTGTAAATTATTTTGTGTAAATGGGTAATTCCGTTGAATAATGGTTAACC
>JACDOL010000134.1 GCA_017656165.1 Desulfotomaculum sp. | reverse complement strand
CGCCGTATACCGAACGGTACGTACGGTGGTGTGAGAGGACGGGAGTTAATCACTCCCTCCTACTCGATTTCTAGCTTTCATTATTTACTCCCAGTTTATCAAACAGTTTAAAGGTGAGGCTTAATATAATAGCCACCACTGTTGCCAAACCCATGCCTTTTAGACTTACGGCGCCTATAGTAACTTCGGCTCCGCTGATGCCGATAATCAGCACCACCGAGGTTAATATTAAGTTTCTGGCATTGCTGTAATCCACCTTTGCTTCCACCAGCATACGTATACCAGATGCAGCTATAACACCAAACAGCAGTAAACTGACACCACCCATTACCGGTACTGGAATACTCATTATTGCTGCGGCGAGCTTACCCACAAAGGACAGGATAATTGCGATTACTGCAGCGCCCCCAATTACCCAAACGCTGTAGACTTTTGTTATAGCCATTACACCGATATTTTCACCATAGGTGGTATTGGGAGTGGAACCAACAAAACCAGACAGCATGGTAGAAAGACCGTTTCCTAGAAGTGAGCGGTGCAGTCCGGGGCTTTTAGCCAAATCACGTCCTACTATGTTGCTGGTTACAAAGAGATGTCCTACGTGTTCTGCTATTACCACCAGGGCAGCAGGCAGAATTACTGCTATGGCTTCCCATTCAAATTGAGGGGTGTAAAATGTAGGAATCTTAAACCATGCTGCATCGGCAATGGGCTTGGTGTTAACCATACCCATGGCAAAAGCTGCGGTATAACCACACAAAATTCCTATTAAAATGGGGATGATTGAAAGGAAACCCCTGAATACCACCGAACCTAGGACTGTGATGAGAAGTGTTACCATTGATACTATAATAGCTTGTGGGTCTCTAGCTGCATCAGTAGGTGCATCGGCAGGAAGTATTAAACCGGCCATTTCAGCAGCCACTGGGGCCAGTTCCAAACCAATGACTGCTACAATTGCACCCATGGCAGCAGGAGGGAATACAACATCAATCCACTTAGTTCCGGCAGCTTTTACAGTTAGTGCTACCAGCGAGAAGACTAAACCTACACAAATGAACCCACCCAGTGCAGCTTCATAGCTTTTGCTTCCCAGTACTACCATAACCGGGGAAATAAAGGCGAAACTGGACCCCAGATATGCAGGGATGCCTCCCTTACAAACAATAATGTACAAAAGTGTTCCAATCCCGTTCATCAAAAGTACAGTAGCTGGATCTACTCCAAAAATAAATGGAACAAGTACAGTTGCGCCAAACATTGCAAACAGGTGCTGCAGTGAAAGCGGGAGAGTTTGCAGTAAAGGCAGTTTTTCTTCCACTTGAATTTCTCTTTTTTTCATTTTGATAGGACCTCCTCTTTGGTCTTATTTTTTCCCAGAGCATAAAAAAAACTTCTTGTCCAGAGAGACAAGAAGCTTTTAGGCACATGTTAATAACGGCAAAAAATGCAGTCACGCTGCAGTTTAACCCACCTAAACCTTATTAGCCTCACTGGACTAATTTAAAGGTTTCCAATAAATATTCACTTTTATTAATCATAATAAGTATAACCTATCCCCTGCGTCACCGCAACCAGGAATTATATATCCAACATCGTTTAATTTTTGATCAATGGTGGCAGTTATAATTTTTATTTGCGGATATTTTTTGTGAATTTTTTCAATGCCTTCTGGCGCTGTAAATGCACAAGCTACAATAATGTTTTCAGGATTAATTCCCGCTTCTACTAATATATCGAGAGTTTTTATACAGCTGTTTCCAGTGGCCAGCATGGGATCCATTACAAAAACTTTTTCATATGCATCTAAATTTTCAGGCAGAGTTTTAAGATATACCTTGGCTTCTAAAGTTTCATGATCCCTAGACATACCGATGTGGGCAACTTTAGCCCGGGGTATAATTTCTAAAAAGCTGTCAACAAAACCCAGTCCTGCTCTTAAAATTGGTATCAGCAGGGTGCCGTCATCAGAAATTTCTTCTGCATCTGCAGTTATATTTAAAGGTGTTTCAACTTGGTGCTTCCTGGTTGGTATACACTTGGTGGCTTCTACTGCTAAAAAAAGCCCCAGGCGTTTCAAGGATTGACGAAACTTTACGATGTCAGAATTTTTGTCCCGCAGAGTTTTTATAGAATCTTCAACAACAGGGTGTTTAATTACAGTTACATTATTC
This sequence comes from Desulfotomaculum sp., assembly GCA_017656165.1. Lineage (GTDB taxonomy): Bacteria > Bacillota > Desulfotomaculia > Desulfotomaculales > Desulfohalotomaculaceae > Desulforadius. The sequence goes on along the minus strand of JACDOL010000134.1, from coordinate 947 downwards.
AAAAATATTCCTCCTTCTGAAGCCGCAACTAGTTTTTTTTAAGCATAGCCTAACAATATTTAAACTATTCTTGTGATATAATCTAGTAAAAGAGAGCAAGTTTGTCAAACCTTATCTTAATTCGATATAATTTTACATGATTCCTGCTGAAATATACAAAAAATTAGGGAGATGATGTTTTTGATAGATCCTATTGCCTTTACTGTTGGGCCGATAAAAGTATATTGGTATGGTATTATCATAGCTGCCGCTTTTTTATTAGGCATAGTTTTAGCCTGCCGCCGGGCAGGGCAGAATGACGTTAATCCCGAGCATATAATTAATATGATTACTTTAATAATTCCTGCTGCAATTATCGGGGCAAGAGCATATTACGTTATTTTTGAATGGCACCGCTATGCTGCTAATCCGGTAGAAGCTTTTGCAGTTTGGCATGGCGGACTGGCCATTCATGGTGGTCTGATAGGGGGGATTTTAGCAGGGTACTTATATGTAAGAAAACACAAATTACCAGTGTGGCAGATTGCAGATATATGTGCACCAAGCGTCATACTTGGACAGGCCATTGGCAGGTGGGGGAATTTTATTAACCAGGAAGCCCACGGGGGACCGGTCAGTTATGATTTCATTTCTAAATTTCCCGACTTTATTAAGAATCAAATGTACATTAATGGACAGTATTACCATCCTACTTTTCTTTATGAATCTTTATGGGATTTTAGTGTTTTTATCTTTTTATATTTTTACTGGAACAGGAAAAAATTTCAGGGAGAGATTGCCTTATTGTACCTGGGGTTATATTCATTTGGAAGATACTTTATTGAAGCCATGCGCACTGACAGTTTAATGCTTGGTCCGTTCAGAGTGGCGCAGTTAGTCAGTTTGTCCTTAATAATAATCAGCACCGCTGGGATTATATACCGCCGGAAAACAGAGGCTAACCGGCA
>JACDOL010000133.1 GCA_017656165.1 Desulfotomaculum sp. | reverse complement strand
AACAATAACTAATTTTTACCCCTACCGCAAGGTGGGGGTTATTTTACGCTTACGTCTTTAATATAAAAGGGGTATTTTAACTTCCAGTTGAATTGCTGACTGAGCTGCGATAAAATTGAAGTTGTGAGCACCGTATTTGATAAGAGAGGTGTAAAAAATGGCCAGGAAAAAGCGAAAACTGAAGCGGAAGCTGCCGTTTATTATTTTTTGCCTGCTGATGGTGGCCCTGTTTGCAGCAGGCTATGCTCTGGTTAGTGAAGTGATTTTACCCAGTGACCATGTGGCTGGTGCCGGTGATAATGATAAGGATAAAGATAATGTTCCCAATATTAAAGGACGCTTAAATTTTCTTTTAATGGGCATGGATGCCCGGCCGGGGGAAACTAAAGCCCGGACGGATACCATGATTTTGGTCAGCGTAGATTCAAAGGCAAACCGCATTGCCATGATGTCCATTCCCCGGGATACCAGGGTAGAAATCCCGGGCCACGGGGTAGATAAAATCAATGCAGCCAACGTTTACGGCGGCCCCGAGCTGGCGACGGAAACGGTATCCAGGCTGCTGAATGTACCTATTGATTACTATGTATTAACCAATTTTGAGGGCTTTAAAGATATTGTGGATGCTGTTGGCGGTGTGGATATGTACGTTGAACAGGACATGCAGTATTATGACCCGGCTGACGGGACCCATATTAATTTGAAAAAGGGCCAGCAGCACCTGGATGGAGATAAAGCCCTGCAGTATGTCCGCTACCGCGGCTATGTCAACGGGGACATTGACCGTACAGCTCACCAGCAGAAATTTCTAAGAGCACTGGCTCAGGAAGTGCTGCAGCCCAGCACGGTAACCAAGCTGCACAAGCTGGTTCCCAGCATTAACAAGGCTGTGGACACCAACCTGGGCCTGACCCAGATGGTAAAACTGGCTAAAGCGGCCCGCAGCTTAAGCAGCACTGATATTGTAACTCAAACATTACCCGGCCGGTTTATGACCATAGACGGCATCAGCTACTGGTATGTGGAACCGGCCCAGGCTCAAAAGGCTGTAGCCCAGCTGTTTGAAGGTAAAACCATGGAGGTTGTACAGGGCGAAACCATTATAAAGAATACCAAAAAGCAGGAAGAAGAGCCAGAAAGTACGGACCTGGCCCGGAAAGAAACCGGCCCAAGCAGCGGTGAAGCAGCAAATGAAGCACCTAAGACTGATGAACAGCAGGAAGCAGGCCAAACACCAGCCGGTAGTGATTCAAAGACAGATAATACAAATGATGAAGCAGGCCAGGTTTTAGACAACAGCCAAACAAATGAAGATGAAAATGCAGGGCAGCAGGAACCTGCACAGGGTGAAAGTAATTCTGAGCCGGCTGATGGTACACCGTGGCTGCCCCAGGACGGCGGTGCCGGGCAGCAGGATGCTGCTCAGCCTGAGAGCACTTAAATAGAAAACAAAGACTTGATAAGAGATGCCCAGGCACGTTCAGCCTGGGCATTAATTATGTTATTATAAGAGGGGCATATACTTGGTAGGGGGTTAATACCTTGAACAGGCTTATTTTTTTTGTCTTGACAATTATTCTGTTATTTACCGGCTGTGCCGTTGATGCCAAGGAACAAAAGAAATATATTTTATATGTTCCGCTGGATGAACGGCCGGTTAACCTAAATTATGCAGTAGAGACCATGAAGGCTGCCGGTGAAGATGTACTGGTACCGCCCGTGGAATACCTGCCCGGCAAAAAAGAGCCGGGTAACGTTGAAAAACTGTGGCAGTGGGTGTTTGAGAACTGCAGGCAGGCGGATTATATTATTTTATCGGCAGACACCATGATGTACGGCGGGCTGACCCCTTCCCGGGTGCACAATATTGATAAAACTGTACTTAAAGAGAGAGCGGCTCAATTGGACCGGGTAAAAGAGCTTAACCCGGGGGTTAAGCTCTTTGTGTTTGACACCATCATGCGCAGCCACAGGCAGAGCAGCAGTACGGCAGAACCCGATTACTACAGCACTTACGGCAGTGACATATTTAAAATTACTTCCCTTATGTATAAAAAAGAAGTAAAGGGTCTTACCGAACAGGAAGAACAGCAGCTGAAATCATTAACTGCTGCGGTTCCCCGGGAAATAATGAATGACTACCTCCGGCGGAGAGAAAAAAATTATCTTGTTAACAGGCTGATGATAGATAAGACTTATATTGGAGTAATAGACCACCTGGTGCTGTGCCGTGACGATACTTCGTCATATTCGCAGTCCAGCAGGGAATACCGGCTGCTGGCAGAAAAGGCAGCGGAACTGCCGAGAAGCAAATTTACATCCACGGCCGGGGCCGATGAGGTAGGACTGCTGCTGTTGGCCAGGGCTGTAAATGAGCGGTATGGCAAGCTGCCTGCTGTGTATGTCCGGTACAACGAAGGGGTTGGGGGCGTTACTGTCCCCCGTTACGAAGACTGCCAGGTGTGGAAAAACGTCAGGGATCACTTAAATGCTGCCGGGTGCCTGCCGGCTTACGATCCCGGAAAAGCAGATTTAATACTGGCGGTGAATACCCCGGTGGACGGCATAACCAGGGAAGCAGGCTCACCGCAGAATGCAGTGCAAAATACTGCTCCCGTTAATTCCTTTGTAAGCATAATAAAACATGATATAAACCAAGGCCGGAAGGTGGCGCTGGCGGATGTTGCTTTTGCCAACGGCGGGGACAACAGCTTGATGGCCGCTTTAAATAAAAATGGCCTGCTGCACCGCCTTTCTTCCTACGCCGGCTGGAATACCGCCGGGAACAGCATAGGCTGTGCCCTGTCCCAGGGCATATTATCAGCTTACATGGATAAGGAAGATGCCCTGGATATACTGGCGGTACGCCTTTTGGAGGACTGGGGCTACCAGGCTAACGTCCGGGGTGAAATCCAGCGCCGGATTTTAAAACCGCTGCAGTTAAGCAGGTCTAACCTGGGAACGGGGGAAGGCAGGGTTAAGGCAGAGACAGAAAAACGCCTGGTGAATTTTGCCGGTGAGAATTTAAAGCAGTTTAACATTCAGGATATAGATGCCAGCTTTCCATGGAACCGAACCTTTGAAGTATATCTTAAATTGAATAGAGCTGACAATTAAACCATCATTTAACAAATTTTTGCAGGTATTTTTATACATCTCGTCGAAATGAAAATGCTGTAAGTGCG
>JACDOL010000132.1 GCA_017656165.1 Desulfotomaculum sp. | reverse complement strand
CTTTATCCAGCAGGGCAATGGCATTAAAAGCACAGACTTCCGAACATGTTCCGCAGTGATGGCATATATCTTCATTTACTTTGGGTATGGAAATACATACAGTTTCCTGTTCCAGCTGTTTTCCCTGGAAAAAAATATGTGCATTTGGTTCTTCCACATCACAGTCTAACAGCTGGACTGGTTGATCATTTATGGAAAGAGCCAGGTTGGTAGCAACCAGCGTTTTCCCGGTTCCACCTTTACCGCTGGCTATAGATATTTGCATAATATACACCACCTGTATTTAGGTTACATACCGCTGTGGGGACCTGCATTTGCAGATTGGGCCTCTTCTAACTTGTTGTCCTTGTAAGCCTGAAGTGCCTCTTCCACAGTACCAGCGGCCCCGGTGAATATTTTTATGTTTGCTGCTTTTAAGGCAGAAAAAGCCTTGGGACCTACAAAGCCAGTAATTACAACATTTACTCCCAGGTCTGCCAGCATTTTAGCAGTAGCAATACCTGCTCCACCGGTGGATAACCTTCCCCCGTTTTCCACCGCTGTGTTTTTACCTGTTTCTGTATCAAACACTATAAAGTACTCGCATCTACCAAAGCGCGGGTTAACTTGACTTTGAGAATTTTCTCCCTGGGATGAAACTGCAATTTTCATTTATGACCCTCCTTGTATTTGTTAAGGTAATCCGGCACCCCCTGACTTGGGCAGAAGGTGCCGGATTACATGTACAAACTTTAGCCGTTCTGTACCGCACGGCGGCAAAAACCTCTTCCCGGGCGGCCTTTTCCTCTGCCGATACCTCTTCCTCTACCAAAATTTCCTCTGCCGCCCCTGCCGGTGCCGCCGACAGTGGGACAGTGACTCCTGTGCACTACCCCGCCGCATTCCGGGCATTTCATCTGATTACCACTCTGACCGCTGCCAAAGGGTACAGAGAATTCATGCCCGCAGGATGAGCATTTAAAATGCCTCATATATACCCCCCCTTGCATTTTTGACATTTGTTCATTACCTATATTATTACTATTATGAACCTATGTCAATATCTTTATAAAAGAATTGTGTAATATTTTTCAAACTTTGCTTTTTAAGACAGAAAAAAAAATGCGGCTCAGCCGCATTCTCAACTTCTTTTTAATTCTTTTTCTAACTGCTGCAGTTTTTTTACTGTTTGGGGGCTTAGACGGGAAAAAAGTTCACCCCGGTAATAAAGGCCGGACTTTTTGCGCCCAAAGGGAGATTTTTTAGCAATTGTTCCCCAGTCAATTTTGCTGCGCCGGTGGTACAGGTCCATATCCACAAACCGCCGTCCATTTTCATCATATTCTAGGCCCATCAGCAGCGTTTTAAGCTCTAAAGGATCTATCATAGTAAATAACCTGATTTGGTAAGCAGCCACTGAAAACAGGGCCAGGGCATGGTCCCTGGTCCAAATTTCTGCCAAAATCAGCCCGGCTTCCAGGTCTTCCAGCACCAGCTCCAACCTGCGGGTATGGATATCATAATTTTCATCTGCATCATATATATTTATCCTTACTTCATACCATTCACTGTTTTCCAGGCTCTGCGTAAAATAGCGCACTGCTTCCCGCCTTAATTCTGTGTACATCTGCGGAATAGGTTGGTGTATAAGGAGGCAGGGTTCAATAACTTTATCAATCTCCACAGTTTTCTGCAGCGGGTCGCCGGTGAATACAACAATAGTATCGTCAGCTTTACCAACATTGATTGCTTCAATTAAACCCAGTGCCTGGCCCTGGTAATCTTCTTTAATAATATCAATTACCCGGGTGTTTTTTTGAGGCAGGCGCTGTACCAAAAGACCGGCACCCAGCTCGGCTGAAGCCAGCAGTTCCCCCAGCTGCAGGTTAATTAACTTGGAAAGAGTTACTGAAGAACCAATGGGAAGCAGTACAATGTGGTCTGCGCTGCAGACTTTGGCTTCTTCCACTTCCCGGGGTACAATAAGCACAATTGTATCACTTTCACCGGCAGTTTCTATGGCTTCAGTGAAATCCACCGGCAGCCCGGAAAGTTTTTTAACCAGGACATCTTTTAATTTACCGGTATCCGGGGTACGCAAGAATAAAAATCGCGGCCCCGTACGGACAAAAATCAACTGCCGCTCCCCCCTTGGCAAAGCAGCTGCGCTTTAAATTAAATTGGGCAGTTTATAGATATTATTAATTTTGCGGTGATAGTTCGTTGCCCACGGGTAAGAAATTTTACCAACCCTATATGATGGCAGAAAAATAACATGAATGTTCCTTATCCCGTTCAGGTAAACTGTTTTATCTTCACTCTCAACCGGGGCATTAAAATTATGACCGTATAAATTAAACTGTGCACCTTCAGGCAGCTTATCACTGCTGTGTGCCAGGCCCACCCGGCAGCTGCCGACAGTAATAATTTCACCTTCTTTTACCAGGCGGGACTTATCTATATATTTAGAAATTATCTCCACGCTGTCATGATTCCCCGGGACAATATACATGCCGCCGGCAGTTTCTTCTTTTATCATGCGTATAAATACCTTCACCGCCCGCTCGTATGCCTCTATATTGTGTGGAAATAATTCCAGCTTTATGTCATCGGCCAAATCCCCGGTATGAATAACAACATCCGGCTTAAGAGTTCTTACCAGGGCTTTAACTGCCGGGTACAGCAGTGTAGGTGTATCACTAATATGCAGTATTTTCTTTTCTGTGGACTGTAAAAGGTCTGAGGGAATATAAAAACGACCAACTGCCCGTGAAAATATATATTTTATGTTCTCAGCTGCAGTCACTGCCGCTCATTCCCTTCAATTGAAAAGATTTTATGAAATCAATATAGGCATTATCCCGGATTATGTCAAGACAATTAATAAAATAATAAAACTAATTGGGTTGTTGTTTAATTAACAAATAATTGGGAAATACTATAGGTAGTAAACTAAGTATTATTAAAGGGGGGTATATTTATATAATGACCTTACAGGAATACTTTAAACAGGCTGCCAACAGGCTGCCGGAGGAAGCACACAGGGTGCTCAATACCCTGCTCAATGAAGGTAAAATGAACAAGGAAGAACTAAGTTTGATGTCCACTACCAAAAGAGCGGTGCTGGATCATGTATTGTTCCAGCTTTATGCCCTGGGATTGGTGGATATCAGCAGCGAGGGTAAAAGCAAAATGTGCGAAATCACCAAGCTTGGTGAAGAATATCTCAACATTGTGGAAGAAGAAGCAATAT
>JACDOL010000131.1 GCA_017656165.1 Desulfotomaculum sp. | reverse complement strand
ACCGACCTTCGTCATCTAATATAATACCCAAATCCAAATCCGCAAGCGGATCTTTTTGCACCACTCTTTCACCGTTTAGAACCTTGTAACCATTTTGTTGTAACCATTTTGGGCCTGAGAACCAAATAGGTAAGCTAAAATAATACCGTTTTGTTTGCAAATGTCTTTAAATCTAATTTAAATCTAATTAATTTATTCACTAATAACCACCCGTTTTTTAGTTTATCTTACCATTTTCTGGTTACTGCAGTCAAGACAAGTGCCAGGCACCTAATTTATTAACTTATTGAATTGAGCGTTATTTTTTGTTTTACCGTAAAACTATAAAGAAGTTTGTATCTACGCCGATAAAGATAATGTATATTCCCAGAGAAGGGTGGGATAAATGTGAGTTCAAACCTGCGTATTGGCGGGCTTGCCTCGGGGATGGATATAGACCAAATAGTTAGCGACCTGATGAAGGTCGAGCGGATGAAAGTAGATAAACTGGAACAGGAAAAGCAGATATTAGAATGGAAGCAGGAAGATTACCGGGAAATTAACAATAAAATTCGTGCTCTGCGGGATGCAGCATTTGAGATGAAGCTGCAGGGTTCTTACTTAAAAAATACTGCTTCATCAAGCAACGAAAGTGTATTAACAGCCTCGGCCAGCGGTAATGCGGTTGAGGGAACATATACGGTTGTTGTGGACCAGCTGGCCAGCGGTGCATTTACCAGCAGCAGTTCTGAAATAGGGATATCGGATACATCTGCCACCATTAAAACCTTATTTGGTTATACAAGTGATTTTCAAATTACAATTACTACAGGTGAAAAAACAGCAGCCATTGATATAGATGTTGATGCTGATACCATAAATACAGTGGTAAGTAAAATAAACAGCTGGAAAGATTCAGATGGTAAAAGCCTTGGTGTGAAAGCTGTTTATGATGAAAACTTAGACAGGTTTTTCCTGCAGACAACCAAAACCGGTGCCGATCAAATGATTGACCTTTCTGCTAATGCAGGAGATGGTAGAGATTTTCTTGAAAACAAACTTATGTTAACCGATGCTGCACTTTATGACGGTACAGGGGTTAAGGGACAAAATGCTAAAATTAAACTTAACGGTGCCCCCGCCGATCCTGACTATTATGAGTATTCATCTAATACAGTAGACGTTTTGGGTATGACGTTAAATTTATCAGGTACGGGTTCTACTACCGTTACCGTTACCCAGGATACCGATGCGGTCTTTGACTCCATTGTCCGGTTTATCAACACCTACAACGAAACAGCAAAGGCCATTGCTGATGAATTGTATGAGGAAAGATACAGTGACTATCTTCCTCTGACAGATGAACAGAGGGAACAGCTTACCGACAGTCAAATTGAAAAATGGGAGGAAAAGGCACGCAGCGGTCTTTTACGCCGGGACCCGCTGCTGACCAATATTTTAAATAAACTGCGCATGACTATGTCTGCAGTTGTGCCTGGTGTGGACAGTACAGAAGGCTATGACCGCCTGGCTGATATTGGGATAAAAACCACTCAAAACTATATGTCGCCGGAACTGGTGATAGATGAGGGTAAGCTTAGAGAAGCACTGCAGAATGACCTGGAAGGTGTGATGAGTTTATTCACCAAGTCAGCAGATGATTACAGCCAAATGGGTATTGCCCAAAGGCTGTACGAAGATGCCAAAGGCGGCAATGAACTGTTAATAGAAAAGGCAGGCAGCGACAGCGACTTCAGTTTAGTTGATAACAGCTTTATTGGTAAAGAGATAAAAGGTATCGATGAAGAAATTGAGAAATGGGAAGACCGGCTGCAGCAGATAGAAGACCGCTACTGGCGCCAGTTTACTGCCATGGAAAAAGCAATCCAACAGATGAACCAGCAGAGCATGTGGCTGATGCAGCAGTTCGGCGGTGGAATGTAATATAGAATGGAGGGTTATTGTTATGCAGATGCAGAACCCCTATGCCCAGTACCAGGAAAATGCCGTGAACAGTGCTGAACCGGGTGAACTGACATTAATGCTTTATAATGGGGCTCTAAAATTTAACAGGCTAGCTGTTGAGTATATGGATAAAAAGGATATTGAAAAAACTAACTATTACATCCAGCGGGTGCAGAAAATAATTACCGAGCTTTTAGTTACCTTAAACCCCGGTTATGAGATATCAAAAAACCTGGCCAGTTTATATGACTACATTAACAGGCGGCTTATAGAAGCCAATGTCAAGAAAGACAAAAATATTCTTCTGGAAGTACAGGAGTTTTTGGAAGAGCTTAGAAACACCTGGGGTGAGGCCTTAAAGCAGGTTAAAGCCGGTGCGAGCAGTGATGCCGATGGTGGTAGATAAACTGCTGGCTGAGCTGCTGAAAATATCCCGCCGGAAAGAAAAACTGATGGCAGAGATTTTAGCGGTCAGCGGCGGTCTGGCAGATATTAACGACAGCTGGGAAGATTTAGAGAAACTGCTGGCCGCCCGGCAGAAGTATATAACTGAAATTGATAAGCTGGACGTGCAGATAAATAACATCAAGCAGAAGATTTTGTCTCTAACAGGTGCTGCCGGCTGGGAAGATGTTCAGGTCATATATCCTGAGGCAGTTAAACAGCTGCGGGAATGCTGGCGGCACAGTTCAGAAATGGCCGGGAAAGCCAAAAAGCTGACAGATAAAGGCCGGGAACAGGTTGAAGAAAAGCTGAAGGAACTGCAGAAGGGTATGAAAAAACTGCAGCTTTCTAAGGCGGGTATGGCGGCTTACCACAATAAACCGGCTCAACAAAGCGGTTATTTTATAGACAAGAAAAAATAATAGTGGGGGTGCTTAACATTGAAGGTATCAGGTATTAACCCCACGGTTGATACCCAGCAGGTGCAGCACAGGGAAAAGCACCAGGAGTCCGCCGGTGTTCCGGTGGTAGATGAAATAGCTGCTCGAGCCCAAGGTAAGGAAAGTCAAGAGTCTAAGGAGAGAAATATTAGCAAAGAAGAGCTTGACCAGGCCGTGGAGCAGGTTAACCAAACTATGCAGATATATAAAACAAGCATCAGGTTTAAAGTTCATGAAGAAAGTGGAGAGTACTACGTCCAGGTGGTTAATGCAGATACTGAGGAAGTAATCAGGGAAGTGCCGCCGGAGTGGGTGCTCGATTTTGTAGCCCAAGTGAGAAAAATGGTAGGATTAATCGTTGATGAACTTGTTTAAAAGGCTTGAACCTTCTCAGTTCAAGCCTTTTTATTGGTGTGCCCGGCATGGGCGATGTCTATAGGGTGAAAGTCCCGAACG
>JACDOL010000130.1 GCA_017656165.1 Desulfotomaculum sp. | reverse complement strand
CCATTTCCATTTCTTCTTCACGCTGCTGTTCTTCCTGCTTGGCTACCATGGAAATTTCTTTTTCAAATCCCTGCTGGCGCAGTTCCTCTACAGCTCTTTCGGCCTGTTCCCTGCTGGGGAAAGTTCCTACTACAGTTTTGCTCATAACCAACCTCCTCTGCGGGTAATTTAAAGTTAATTACATTGATTATATTGCCACAATAAGGCTTTATCTATTCCTGCATAAAAAACGGTTTATTTTTTGACATCATCTGATATAATATGATGTGGTTTTTATAGAAATTTGGAACGAGAGGAGTTATTACAAATGCTGCCTACACCTAAAAAGTATTTTGTAACTGCAGCTAGTGCTGAAGGTCACAGCAAGCTGAATGCTTTTGACAACGCTCTTTTAAAGGCTAGAATTGGTAATGTTAACCTGCTGCGTGTGAGCAGTATCCTGCCTCCCAATGCAGAATTTGATCCGGATCTTATGCTGCCGCCTGGTTCCCTGGTTCCCACTGCTTACGGGTATATTACCAGTGATGTTCCTGGAGAAACCATTGCTGCTGCAGTGGGCGTTGGCCTTTCCAAAGATACTTTTGGCGTAATTATGGAGTTTTCAGGCAAGTGCACTAAAGAAGAAGCAGAAAAAGCCATTGAAAACATGCTTAAAGAAGCCTTTGAAACCAGGGGTATGGAACTTGTTGACATGAAAATTGAAGCGGTAGAACATAAGGTAGAAAAGGTAGGCTGCTGCCTGGCTGCAGCGCCGCTCTGGTATTAAAATTTAGGGGGGATTTAATTGTTTGATCAGGAAAAACACGTTTTTAACCTGTGGGCCACTGAAGATCAAACACCTACCATGCGTTTGAGCCTGCAGGCTGCCCGTACGGTGCATACCGAGCAGACACCCTACCAGCACCTGGCAGTGGTGGACACGCTTCCATTTGGGCGGGTACTGTTCCTGGATGGAATTATTCAAACAACCACCAAGGATGAATTTGTTTACCATGAAATGATTACCCACCCGGCATTAAATACTCACGGGAATCCTAAAAAAGCCCTTGTTATCGGGGGCGGTGACGGGGGAACCATCAGGGAAATAATTAAGTATCCCACCATTGAAAAAGCAACCCTGGTGGAAATCGATGCCCGGGTGGTGGAAAATTCCAAAAAGTACCTGCCGGAAATCAGCTGTGCCTTAGATGATCCCAAGGTAGAAGTCCGGTATGAGGATGGAATTAAACACGTGCAGGAGCGTGAAAATACTTACGATATTATCTGCGTAGATTCCACTGATCCCATTGGTCCAGCAGTGGGGCTTTTTGCCAAGGAGTTTTACCAAAATATTTATAAAGCATTAACTGATGACGGTATATTTGTAGCTCAAACCGAATCCCCCTGGTTTAACCAGGACTTAATAAAGCGGGTATATAAAGACATATCCAGCATTTTTCCCATTACTCGCGTAATGCTGGCCTTTATTCCTTCATACCCCGGTGGGATGTGGACATTTACCATGGGTTCCAAGAAGCATGATCCCATGGAGTTTATAGCTGAAAAATTTCCTGGCTATGAAACCCGTTACTACACCCCGGAAATTCACAAGGCAGCGTTCCAACTGCCGCCCTTTGTTCAAGAACTGCTGAAAAGCGAATAATAAAGCGGGTATTAGATAACTTTAAGGGGGCGCTCTTTACCAGGCGCCCCCTGTATAACAGTTTATGTATAAAAAATGCAAAGGAGAGTCATGATGCTTCCGCATATTGAAAAGTGCACTGATTTTATGGGCAGTACTGCCAATTACGATGAAGCATCTATAGTACTGCTGGGAGCTCCCATGGATTTTACCACCAGCTTTCGCCCGGGAACCAGGCAGGGACCGCAGCAGATCCGGGCGGTATCTTACGGGTTGGAAGAATACAGTGTGTACCTGGATAAAGACCTGGCTGATTATAAGTATTATGACGCCGGGGACGTTTCCCTTCCTATTGGACATGTGGCAGAAAGCCTAAAACGAATAGGCGAAGCGGTGGGGAAAGTTCTAGATGACGGTAAACTGCCGCTGCTTATGGGTGGTGAACACCTGGTAAGCCTTCCAGCCATTGAGCAGGCTGCCAAAAGGCACAAAGATTTAGTGCTGCTTCATTTTGATGCCCATGCTGATCTGCGGGAAGATTACCTGGGTGAGGTATATTCTCATGCCACAGTTATACGCCGGGCTGCCGATTTTGTTGGAAAGAAAAATATATATCAATTTGGAATTAGGTCTGGCACCAGGGAAGAGTTTATTTATGCCCGGGAAAACACTCACATGTACGTTGATCAGCTGCTGGAGCCTTTGAGCAGGGTGGTACCAAAACTGCAGGGCCGCCCCGTGTATGTGACGCTGGACATTGATGTGGTGGACCCGGCATATGCACCGGGGACGGGGACCCCTGAACCGGGAGGCTGCTCTTCCAGGGATATAATTGAAGCTGTGCACATGTTAAAAAAGCTGAATGTAGTTGCCTTTGACCTGGTTGAAGTGAGCCCCGTGTACGACCAGTCAGAAAGAACAGCCCTTTTGGCTGCCAAATTGGTACGAGAAGCAATTCTTCAATTTGGCAGTAAAAAATAAAAAATAAAACTTACCAATTGACAACCGCAGATATTTTTTGTATACTAATCTACGTCAGCTGTGAGGGCTGACCGAAGCGGAGCTGTGGTGTAGTGGTTAACATGCCGGCCTGTCAAGCCGGAGATCGCGGGTTCAAGTCCCGTCAGCTCCGCCACATGCCACGGTAGCTCAGTCGGTAGAGCAGAGGACTGAAAATCCTCGTGTCGGCGGTTCGATTCCGTCCCGTGGCACCACCTTTAAAATATGCGGAAGTAGCTCAGTGGTAGAGCATCGCCTTGCCAAGGCGAGGGCCGCGGGTTCGAATCCCGTCTTCCGCTCCATTAAAACTACCTTTTAACAGGTAGTTTTTTTATCCCCCCTTGTTTTTCAAGTGTAAATTTACTACTTGACGAAAAGAAAGATATTTGTTAAACTAGAACATGCTTAATGAACTGCCGGAGTGGCGGAATTGGCAGACGCACAGGACTTAAAATCCTGGGGTGAGCGATCACCGTACCGGTTCAAGTCCGGTCTCCGGCACCACTAAAATAAAAATGCGGCGACGTAGCCAAGTGGTAAGGCAGAGGACTGCAAATCCTTTATTCCCCGGTTCGAATCCGGGCGTCGCCTCCAGTAAAAAATCCTTCAGCATAAGCGCTGAGGGATTTTTTATTGTTTAAAAGTTTATGCCATCAATGTAGGCGCGCCATTT
>JACDOL010000129.1 GCA_017656165.1 Desulfotomaculum sp. | reverse complement strand
ACCGACCTTCGTCATCTAATATAATACCCAAATCCAAATCCGCAAGCGGATCTTTCTGCACCACTCTTTCACCGTTTAGAACCTTGTAACCATTTTGGGCCTGAGAACCAAATAGGTAAGCTAAAATAATACCGTTTTGTTTGCAAATGTCTTTAAATCTAATTTTAAATCTAATTTAAATCTAATTAATTTATTCATAAATCTAATTAATTTATTCACTAATAACCACCCGTTTTTTAGTTTATCTTACCATTTTCTGGTTACTGCAGTCAAGACAAGTGCCAGGCACCTAATTTATTAACTTATTGAATTGAGCGTTATTTTTTGTTTTACCGTAAAACTATAAAGAAGTTTGTATCTACGCCGATAAAGATAATGTATATTCCCAGAGAAGGGTGGGATAAATGTGAGTTCAAACCTGCGTATTGGCGGGCTTGCCTCGGGGATGGATATAGACCAAATAGTTAGCGACCTGATGAAGGTCGAGCGGATGAAAGTAGATAAACTGGAACAGGAAAAGCAGATATTAGAATGGAAGCAGGAAGATTACCGGGAAATTAACAATAAAATTCGTGCTCTGCGGGATGCAGCATTTGAGATGAAGCTGCAGGGTTCTTACTTAAAAAATACTGCTTCATCAAGCAACGAAAGTGTATTAACAGCCTCGGCCAGCGGTAATGCGGTTGAGGGAACATATACGGTTGTTGTGGACCAGCTGGCCAGCGGTGCATTTACCAGCAGCAGTTCTGAAATAGGGATATCGGATACATCTGCCACCATTAAAACCTTATTTGGTTATACAAGTGATTTTCAAATTACAATTACTACAGGTGAAAAAACAGCAGCCATTGATATAGATGTTGATGCTGATACCATAAATACAGTGGTAAGTAAAATAAACAGCTGGAAAGATTCAGATGGTAAAAGCCTTGGTGTGAAAGCTGTTTATGATGAAAACTTAGACAGGTTTTTCCTGCAGACAACCAAAACCGGTGCCGATCAAATGATTGACCTTTCTGCTAATGCAGGAGATGGTAGAGATTTTCTTGAAAACAAACTTATGTTAACCGATGCTGCACTTTATGACGGTACAGGGGTTAAGGGACAAAATGCTAAAATTAAACTTAACGGTGAACCTACTGATCCTGACTATTATGAGTATTCATCTAATACAATAGATGTTTTAGGTATGACATTAAATTTATCAGGTACAGGTTCTGCTACCGTTACCGTTACACGGGATACTGATGCGGTCTTTGACTCCATTGTCCGGTTTATTAACACCTACAACGAAACAGCAAAGGCCATTGCTGATGAATTGTACGAGGAAAGATACAGTGACTACCTTCCTTTAACAGATGAACAGAGGGAACAGCTTACCGACAGCCAGGTTGAAAAGTGGGAGGAAAAGGCCCGCAGCGGTCTTTTGCGCCGGGACCCGCTGCTGACCAGTATTTTAAATAAACTGCGCATGACTATGTCTGCAGTTGTGCCTGGTGTGGACAGTACAGAAGGCTATGACCGCCTGGCTGATATTGGGATAAAAACCACTCAAAACTATATGTCGCCGGAACTGGTGATAGATGAGGGTAAGCTTAGAGAAGCACTGCAGAATGACCTGGAAGGTGTGATGAGTTTATTCACCAAGTCAGCAGATGATTACAGCCAAATGGGTATTGCCCAAAGGCTGTACGAAGATGCCAAAGGCGGCAATGAACTGTTAATAGAAAAGGCAGGCAGCGACAGCGACTTCAGTTTAGTTGATAACAGCTTTATTGGTAAAGAGATAAAAGGTATCGATGAAGAAATTGAGAAATGGGAAGACCGGCTGCAGCAGATAGAAGACCGCTACTGGCGCCAGTTTACTGCCATGGAAAAAGCAATCCAACAGATGAACCAGCAGAGCATGTGGCTGATGCAGCAGTTCGGCGGTGGAATGTAATATAGAATGGAGGGTTATTGTTATGCAGATGCAGAACCCCTATGCCCAGTACCAGGAAAATGCCGTGAACAGTGCTGAACCGGGTGAACTGACATTAATGCTTTATAATGGGGCTCTAAAATTTAACAGGCTAGCTGTTGAGTATATGGATAAAAAGGATATTGAAAAAACTAACTATTACATCCAGCGGGTGCAGAAAATAATTACCGAGCTTTTAGTTACCTTAAACCCCGGTTATGAGATATCAAAAAACCTGGCCAGTTTATATGACTACATTAACAGGCGGCTTATAGAAGCCAATGTCAAGAAAGACAAAAATATTCTTCTGGAAGTACAGGAGTTTTTGGAAGAGCTTAGAAACACCTGGGGTGAGGCCTTAAAGCAGGTTAAAGCCGGTGCGAGCAGTGATGCCGATGGTGGTAGATAAACTGCTGGCTGAGCTGCTGAAAATATCCCGCCGGAAAGAAAAACTGATGGCAGAGATTTTAGCGGTCAGCGGCGGTCTGGCAGATATTAACGACAGCTGGGAAGATTTAGAGAAACTGCTGGCCGCCCGGCAGAAGTATATAACTGAAATTGATAAGCTGGACGTGCAGATAAATAACATCAAGCAGAAGATTTTGTCTCTAACAGGTGCTGCCGGCTGGGAAGATGTTCAGGTCATATATCCTGAGGCAGTTAAACAGCTGCGGGAATGCTGGCGGCACAGTTCAGAAATGGCCGGGAAAGCCAAAAAGCTGACAGATAAAGGCCGGGAACAGGTTGAAGAAAAGCTGAAGGAACTGCAGAAGGGTATGAAAAAACTGCAGCTTTCTAAGGCGGGTATGGCGGCTTACCACAATAAACCGGCTCAACAAAGCGGTTATTTTATAGACAAGAAAAAATAATAGTGGGGGTGCTTAACATTGAAGGTATCAGGTATTAACCCCACGGTTGATACCCAGCAGGTGCAGCACAGGGAAAAGCACCAGGAGTCCGCCGGTGTTCCGGTGGTAGATGAAATAGCTGCTCGAGCCCAAGGTAAGGAAAGTCAAGAGTCTAAGGAGAGAAATATTAGCAAAGAAGAGCTTGACCAGGCCGTGGAGCAGGTTAACCAAACTATGCAGATATATAAAACAAGCATCAGGTTTAAAGTTCATGAAGAAAGTGGAGAGTACTACGTCCAGGTGGTTAATGCAGATACTGAGGAAGTAATCAGGGAAGTGCCGCCGGAGTGGGTGCTCGATTTTGTAGCCCAAGTGAGAAAAATGGTAGGATTAATCGTTGATGAACTTGTTTAAAAGGCTTGAACCTTCTCAGTTCAAGCCTTTTTATTTGGTGTGCCCGGCATGGGCGATGTCTATAGGGTGAAAGTCCCGAACGTTGAAG
>JACDOL010000128.1 GCA_017656165.1 Desulfotomaculum sp. | reverse complement strand
GTTACCAGCAGAGTAATTGGCTTTTGCATGTTAATTAAAAAAGAAGTAATTGAGCAGATCGGCGGCTTTGACTTGCGTTTTCGCATTGGGAATTTTGATGATGATGACTATTGTCTGCGGGCTTGGATTGCCGGGTACAAAGTATGGGTTTGCAATGACGTATTTATCCACCACTTTGGCCAAGCAACCTTTTCCCAGATGGACTACAAAGGAATCATAGCAGAAAACTGGCAGAAGTTTAAAGAAAAATGGCATATCCCGAGGGAAATGACCTCTGGTTACGATCCTAAACCAATCATTAAGCAAAAATTTGACCATAAACTGCATTATTGCCCGGTGGTGGACAGCTGGAAGCAGCAAAAAAGGATAATTTCATGCTGGTAAGCAAAGGATTAATTTTAAGCGAGGGAAAAGGTTCTCGGATGAAACCCTTTACCCACACAACCGCAAAGCAGCTTATCCCAGTGGCTAATAAACCCATTCTATTTTATGCTATTTAAAACCTTGCAGCAGCAAGAATTAAGGATATAGGTATTGTTGTGGGAGATACAAAGGAAGAAATAACCCTTCCAGCCACTTGTTATTTAGCGGTTCATTGGTCAAATAATTGATCTGGCTGGCGACATCTGCCCAACCGAACAGCGATAGAATTTTTGCCATTTGTTTTAGCTGATCTAAAGTAATGAGCTTACTGATTACTTGCTTGAAGTAAATACTGTCAGTTGTAACTTCGTTATTGTCGTCGCTATTGAACAGCCGATTGTTTATCGCTTTGAATGGTGCGTATAATTCGGTTGATCAAAGTTTACCGGTTGAATATACCGGGCTGTTAGCGTCTGGCGGTAATTGATCCAACACCTTAAGACAGGACGGGTATTCCTCAATCTTATAAAGTACCCGGGCTAATCTTATTTTTTCGCTGTCCTCACCTGAGGGTGCTACAAGTTCTGTTAAGTTACTTAAAACCCGGCCACTATCCTTATAGTATTTCTTCAGTAACCAACCCAAGGTTACCAGTTGATAAAAACTTTCATTGTTAAGCTTTACTCATCGACCCCTCCGCATAAAAACCTATATAAACCCACTGTATGTCTTCACAACGATAATTGTGTATTAATGAGATTCACTAATCTTCGCACTATGGCATATCCTGTCTATGAAAAAATTGGGAAAGGGGCTGTCCACTAAATGGAAGGCAAGGACAGATTAAAGTCTGGTGAATCTACAAACCAAACAGCCAATAACTTAGAGCAAAGGGAATCGTCATCCTCAGCTGGGAAATTAAATGTTGACCAGGCAATTCAAGGTAAAGATCTATTAGCGGAATTGCAGAAATTAGAGGAGCAAATAAGAAACCCAAAATCTCAGTCCTTCACTAAAACTACCTACTGGCATCAGAAGTCTCCAACTGAGACGGGTCATGATAAACATGATAAATTCCTGCAAGAAATTAATGATCGTCTTAAGCGGCTGGAAGAGAAACTGGATCGGCTAGAGAGCAGGTTAGCGCAGTTAAAATAACTTTAATTAATGAGAAAAAGCAGGCCAAAGCCTGCTTTTTCTCTCACTCTAAAACTACGTGCAAGGTCCATTTACGCATGGGCCAATTTTGTGACCTTGTTCAAACTCTTTTTTGACAGTGACGTTAGCCTGCCCACCCTCAGGGGCATTAAAGTAAGGTCTCAGAGCAGATACCAGCAGGTTTTCGTTCTTCCATAACTTGTCAATTACTTTATATTCAATGTTTAATATACAATCATTGCCTTCGATTGTAATAAAGGGATTTCTTTCAAAAATAATCACTTTGCAGGAACCGTCAATAAATGCCAGTTCATTTCTCCATTGATTGAAGCCGGTGTTATTATTCTGGAAGCGATTTCCGCTCGGAAATCTTGCAAACTGATAGAAGAAGCAGTCAAAGGTATCTTTTGGTGTCACTACGCCAAAGTTGTTTCCACCGTAATTTAAGACAACTTCAAATTCAACCTCATTTCTGATGCGGTCACAGGGTCTTGAAAGACCTGTGGGATCCAGGCACTCCTCTGCACATAGAACCCTCCAACTGCGTACGGTCGGGGGTGGAAAACCGCCTGGTAAAAATCCTCCCCGGCATCCGGCGCTGCCATCAGGTCTACAAGGTATTTTTGTTTTAAGTGTTCTTCTTTTTACGCATATGTCCCTTACATCTTGCACACAGATGTCGTGACATTCGCAGGTGGTGTTGATTTGGTAGCCAAATCTCTCTCGTTTAGTATGGTTATTAACAACATCGCAGCACTCTTTACAGTTTGGATCGTCACCAGTAGTACAGGTAACGGTATTCATAGTAAACTCGTTATCAGCAACATCCATTTGTGCCTCTTCCCTCATTAATTCTTGTTCTTCTTTACAACTCATAGAGGTCCCTCCCTTTAATATGTTATTATCTGCACCAGTAGGTGCAAGCTCTTTATTTTCATCGAGATTTTCAACTACTTGTTCGTCATCGGTGTCCTCGGCTTTTACTACCTCATTAATGGCCTCATCAATATCCGGGGATGCTGTTTCTTCTGCAGGGTCTGCAAATTCCGGCGGTTCCAATTCATCCTTATTAATAAAACCTTTTGACATATCTATCCTCCTCTGCTTATTATTACTATATAATATGGATTATTTTACAAAAAGTGTCATTTGTTTGAAAAAAAATACATATTTTACTAAGTTGTAAATTATATCTGCTGCTGTATCAACACCTGTAGATTTCAGTAATAATAATTGAAAAGCTGCATATTAATGACTAATAGGCTTGGTGCATGAGCCACAAAAGTTCTTGGGTATGGAGGATGAAGGGTGGGCAGAGAACAAATAGACCGTATTGTGACAAAGGGTATCGCCTGGCTGAAAACACAGCAAAAAGCCAACGGGGGGTATGGCAAGTGGGGTCCGGCCTCTAGTGCCTTGGCGTTAATGGCACTGCTGGATAGTGGCGTAACTAAATCATGCCCGGCAGTAACTAAGGCGGTTTCCTACCTCCTTGACTGTGAGCCAACGGATTCCACCTACTTCCGTTCCTTGACAATCATGGCCTTGAATGCAGTCGGAGAAAAAGCATCCGGTATTCAGGAAAGGGTGCAAGCAGATACACAGTGGTTGGTGGAAGCACAGGGTAAAGACGCTGACGACCCCATAACTTACGGTGGTTGGGGTCACACTAGCCATCCGAAAATAGCGGACAGCTCTAACTCGCTATTTGCCATGTTGGCCTTACACGATGCAATGTTATGGGGAGAAGTGCCCTTCCCCCGGTTTGATAGACAGCTGGTTAAGAGTGTATAGTATAAATAA
>JACDOL010000127.1 GCA_017656165.1 Desulfotomaculum sp. | reverse complement strand
GTAAGGCTGCTGCTGTTGTTGGCCGTACTGCTGCATGCCCATTTGATTGTACTGGTTGTAAGGCTGCTGCTGACCAAACTGCTGCTGTCCCAGCTGCTGGCTTATCTGCAGGGTTTGATTCTGCAGCTGTGCTAAACTTTGGCTGGCCTGCTGGCACAGCTGATTGATCTGCTGCAGTTTTTGGTTAGCGCTGCCTTCCATCTGTTTCATCTGCTGCAGCTGCTGGGTATTGTTTTGTTCACTTTGTGAAATTTGGCTGGCCATTTGAGAAATTGTGTTTAAATTCTGGCGCAGGTTGTTCAACTGCTGTTGAACCTGCTGCATTTGGTTTTGCATATTTTGTTACCTCCCTGAATTAATAATTATTGGTATGGCTAACATTATTATGTGTTGATGGTTACAGTATATAAGTGCCATTTACTGGCAGCGCATTATGTTTTGTACACCCGGTGCAGGTAAAAAACGCCTGTGGGCTGCAGTATAAACTGCCTTACCTTACTGGTGACAGCAGCAGTGCTGCGGCCGTAATTTAAGAAAATGCACGGTGCATCTTGTAATATAATCTGCTGGGCGTGATAGTACAGGCGCTGTCTTAGAAAAGAATCGGTTGTCTGTCGAGCACTGGTTAAAAGCCTGTCTACCTGCGGGTTTGAGTATCTTGTTATGTTCAATCCCCGGTCTTTCTGTGGTCCGGTAAAAAGGGGGTATAAGAAATTATCCGGGTCACCGTTGTCGCTGACCCAGCCGTACAGGAAGCAATCTCCTTCCTGTCTTTTTAGAGCATCTTTATACTGCGACCAGGGATATGTAACAATCTTTACATTAATACCAGCGGCAGCCAGGTGCTGCTTCACTGCTGAGGCCATTTTTTCTCCTCCCGCCGGGTTGTAGGGTCTTGATTCCTGGTAGGTTATTAGAGTTATATTTATGCCATTCCCGTAACCGTTTTCGGCAAGTATTTTTCTGCTTTCTTCCAGGTTATAAGGATACTGATTTAGTTTTGAGCTGTAACCGGGCGAACCTGCTGGAATACAGCATTCTGCCGGTTTGATGGAAGTATCGTATAGTTTTTTGACAAGCTCCTGCCGGTTAAGTGCCATGACAACAGCCCGCCGCAGCCGGCTGGAATTGAAGGGGGGTTTATTTGTATAAAATCCCAGGTAATTTATAGAGGCATTTGTCTGGTTTGCCAGCTTTAAATTAAATTTTTGAATGAACTCCTGCTTTGGTGATACCTTGTCTGCAATATCTGCTGCCCCGGCGGCCAATTTATTTAACCTGTCGGTGTTATCCGGTTCAACCATAAAGATTATTTTTTTAACCAGAGGAGCATTATTCCAGTAATTATTATTAGCTGCCAGTTCCAGCAGGTTATTATCCCATTTTTCCAGCTTGTAAGGGCCGGTTCCCACCGGGTGGAGTCCAAAATCACCACTATATTTTTTTACAGCTGTTGGGCTGACTATCGGTGCGGCCCAAGGCATGGCCAGGGTTTGTAAAAAAGGTGCGTAAGGGTATTCTAGGACAAACTTTACTTTGTATTCATCCAAGACTTCTACCTTTTCTACCATACCAAAGGCCATTTCAGAATAGGGCATGCGGCCTTTTCCGAAAATTACTCGTTCCACTGAAAATTTAACTGCCTGGGCATTAAAAGGGGTACCATCATGAAATTTTACTCCCCTGCGAAGGTTAAAAATCCATACCTTACCGTCCTGTTCTGCACTCCAGCTGGTGGCTAGGGCTGGTTCCACTTCTAGCGAACCAGGCTGGTACCTAACCAGACCTTCAAATATGTTAGATATTATTTTGGCTGATTCCGGATCTGCTGCCATGGCCGGGTCAAGAGTAGTCCACCTTGTACTCAGCAGTATTTTTAAACTGCTTTTCTCTTTATGTAATGCCGGTGGTGCATTTGTTTTTACCATCCCGTGTTTTTCCAGGGCAAGAATTAAAAATAAAAAAGCTGACAGCAGAATAATCTGCCGAATCCATTTATTTTTCCACATTATCAACCCTCCTGCAGATTATTTATATATTATTCCATAAATTTCCTTTTACCTGCCGGAAAGTATTATATGACAAAAACACTGTTATTTTTACCTGATTTAATATAAGATATATACATAAAAAGATGGAGGTATATTATGGATATAAAGTTTGGTGCAGCGGGCAACTCAAATTTATTTTATGAACAGGGAAATAAAAGTTCATTAAAGATGCCTGCCTGGCTGGCGGAGATGGGTTTAAATGCCTATGAGTACCAGTGTGTTAGGGGTGTACGCATAAAAGAAGAATTTGCCCGTAAGCTGGGGGAGGAAGCAAGAGCCCATAATATTTCTTTAAGCATTCATGCACCCTATTACATCAATTTGGCCACAGAAGACCCCCAAGTAAAAGAAAAGACCAAAGGGCATATTATAAAGTCCCTGCGGGCGGCCCATTGGATGGGTGCTTTGACGGTGGTTATGCACCCGGGCGGCGGGGCAGGAAAGGACCGGGCTGCTGCTCATCAAAGAGCAAAGGATTTATTGACAGAAGTATTAAAAGAAGCGCGGGAAGAAGGACTGGAACACATCAGGCTGGCGCCGGAAACCATGGGAAAAATTAACCAGCTGGGCTCGCTGGATGAAATTTTAGACCTCTGTACTGTGGCGGAAAATGTAGTGCCGTGTATAGATTTTGGTCACCTGCATGCAGTCACCCAGGGCAGTCTTAAGGATAAAGAAAGTTTTGCCCATATACTTGATAAAGTCAGCAGTGCCTTGGGAGAAGAAACAGTAAAAAAACTGCATGTTCACTTCAGCCCTGTGGAATTCACAAAGGGAGGAGAAAAAAAGCACCAGACCACATTAGAGAAAGAATTTGGACCTGATTTCACACCTCTGGCAGAATTAATTATAGAAAGAAAAATGGAACCGGTAATAATCTGTGAGTCAAATGGGCGCCAGGCAGAAGATGCCCTGGTGTATAAAAGAATTTTTGAAAAAGTTAGAGACCAAAGTATAAAGGATTTAGGACCTCTCGCTCCGGAGAGGTCCTAAAATTTTAATGAACTTTCACTTCTTCACCGTGGTATTTGCGCAGGATTTCTGCGGCCTGATTCACCCTGTTTTCATCTGTTTGAACAGCCACCAGGGTGTGACCCTGTTTAACTTTTTCTTCATATCTTCTGCCTTCTGCTTCAGGGATACCAAAGTCAATCAGTCCGCCGGCCAGGCCGCCGGTTGCAGCACCAGAGAGCATCCCGGCAATGGGGCCAGCAGCTAAAAGCGGTCCAAGGCCGGGAATTGCCAATGCACCTGCACCCACAGCCAGACCGGCAGCAGCACCCAGGGCACCGCCGGTGGTAGCCCCATCGGCAACACTATCACCACCGGTATATTGTCCAATGCCCATTTCCATTTC
>JACDOL010000126.1 GCA_017656165.1 Desulfotomaculum sp. | reverse complement strand
TCGTGGTCCTCGGGCCGGAGGTTTGCCGCTGGCTTCCTTCGGATTCTGCGTCGCCACAGACACCCTTGCCTTAAGCTAACGTTTACTGCTACCTTCAACGTTCGGGACTTTCACCCTATAGACATCGCCCATGCCGGGCGCACATATGAAAACTGCCGGGCTTACACCCGGCAGTGCCACTATCTTCACTCTTCGTTCACAATAACCATTTGGGTATCGGGCAGATAATCAACCTTTGCATTAAGAGCTTCCATTATAAAGCGAAGGGGTACTAACGTCCGCCCGTTGTCAATAAATGCCGCAACGTCCAGTTGGTACTGCTGTCCATTTACCAATGCTATTGTTTGGCCGATTGGCAGCTGAACCAAAGTATCTCCCTTTTCAAAGGATACCGTTTGGGTAGCAGCGTCCCAATTGATCAGCGCACCAAAGGCTTCACCCAACGCTCTAAAGGGTACTAATGTGCGGCCATTCTCCACTCTGGGTTGAACGTCGAAGTTAGGCTTCTTACCGTTAACAAAGGCTTTAACTCCCTCAAGTCCCTTTTTCTTATAAAGCTGTCCAATTTCCCTATAGGTTTTGATATCAGTGGGAACATACTTTACTGCATCTTCAAAGGCTTCCAGCGCATCGTCATCAGAGCCTATCTTTTTATAGAAATCGGCAACATCGGTTAAGACTTCTTTTTTACTTTCCTCATTCAACTCTGCATCCTGTTCTGCTTTTTCTCTTGCTTCCTCAGCTGCTGCTTCCAGCTGTTCCTTGGTTTCCTCATCCAGCTCGTCTATTTCTTCGTCTGTTACGTCTCGTAAGGTTTGAGCAATAGACTGCACATCGCCGTCTGCTTCTATCAGCTTACTTAGCACCTTTTGTGCTACAGGTGAACCATTTGCTTTAACTCTTTCCAAAGCATTCTGTAATCCAGAAAGACCTCTACGGTTAAATTTTTGTCCAAACCCTTTACCTGGGATATCATCGGGCTTTAAACCTTTTTCCTCTTCGCCATCATTTTCAACTTCTGCTTCCTCTTCTTCAACTTCTTCCTCAGCCTCATTTTCGACTGCTTCTTCTTGATCTGTGCTGCCCGTATCTTCTACCACCTGCTGGGGTTTCACTCCGCCAGCACCCTCTGCAGCCCAAACTATTCCTCCGGCACTCAACATCAGAGCCAATGACAATACCAACACAAGTAACTTTTTAAACATTTTTATTCCTCCTTTTTATGTAATTTAATGTAAAAGTTTTTGCTTTTATAACTTCTATTTAGAATTACGTAAGCAAAAAAAATTTCGGGGTCTCCCCCGAAAAATTTTTTAAAAATGATTTTAGTTTTTTATCTCCCCGGCGGAGTTGGAGTACTACTGCTTATGTTTCCCCCGCTATAATCTATATCATTTGTAGTATCCGTCTCTTCCGAAGTAGGTTTGGGCTCCGATTCCGTCTCCTCTTCCGTTTGGGTTTCATCAATCTCTTTTTCTATAGAACCCGAAGTAATAGTCTCGCTTGTTTCTGTTTCAGTTTGATCTTCTTGGTCTTCATAGTTAAACTCTAAGTTCTCTTCTTCCGGTTCCTGGTCAGGGGTAATTTCCTTTATAATTTGATTTTCTTTAAGCTTTTCTTCCGCTTGTTCAGGTAAAATATCCTCTTCGGGTGGAGCGCCTACCGGCTTTTTCTCCACCTTGGGGAGTGATTTTCTTTCTTTACTTTCCTTATCTTGCTGTCCCGGAAAAGCTTGTTCGGATTTCTTTTGTGACTCTGCGGGCGGAGCTTTTGGACCAGCCGGCTTATTATCATTATTATCTTTCTTGCTATTGTCCGCATCTTTTGGTAGCACGTCACTTGGTACCGTTACTCTTTCAGTCTTTTTATTGATAATGGAGACGCCTACTTGGTCAAACAACTTATTAATCTTAAAGCCTTGGGCCCTTAATTCTTCAACAAGGTCTGCAGCTTGTTGGGGCATCCCTGACTTGAACTTGGCCTTGGAAGCCACCTTTTCTTTCAGCAGGTAGCTGGTGACGGACAGGCCCTCGTTCTTGGCCTGCTCTCTTTCTTTTTCAGTTGCTTTTTGAACGGCCACGGTTCCTTTTAAACCTAATTCATTGATGTCATTAAGCACAGTTTCCTTTATCTTTAAAGGATCGAGAAGCTTACCTTCATTTTCTTCAACCACTGTCAATAAGATCAAGTTATCCTTATCCGGTGTAAGGTACCCGGCTGTTTGAGCCTGATGGATTAAGAGCTTTAAGGCTTCGTATACCTCTTTATTTTTTAGCGGCAGGTCTTTAAGAAGCAGTTCTGCATCTTCATTCAACGGTACAGCCTCTATGATAAGGTTATGCCGGTTGATAGCCAGCTCCATGCTGGGATTGATGTCTAGTGCCAAATGAGCTACGGCGTTTTCACCGGGAAAAACTGCTGCAAACACAGTGCCGACAAGCAGTAGCAAAATGATGCATGCTGCCAGTGCTTTGTAATGGTAAGCAGAACTGATTTCCTCGGATGGATCTACCCAGACTTCCTGACCTTGACTAACCCCGTCTTTGGGAACCGGCAGCCGCAAGAACTGACGGTCTTCGGTGGCCACCCACATGAAACGTCCTTTTGTCTTAATCACTATTCCTTTTAACTTACTCAACCAGGCCACCTCCTTTTGCGGTGCCGCTCATCTCGGGGGACTCTTTATATATGGTTGTATTCTTAGATGGCAAGGAGAACAGGGATCGTAAATAGTTAAATTCCTTATTATTAAGTATTAGAAACACAGCTAAGATGTATTGCCGTCCCCGTTTAAGCACTTTTTTGCTGGTGCCGGTTGCCAGGCTAAGTTCTTTTAAGGGAAGCTTTTTATAGCGGTTAATATAGTCTATAAATTCTTGATGGTTTGTTATAAATTCAGCAATCTCAACCAACTTATCTCTGGTATCCCGATGCTTGGGGCAAGATTGCTCAAGTTTCATTAATGACAAACCAAATTCATTTAGAATCTGTTCAAACCGGGCCATCTCGTCGGCACGGTCCAACTCTACCTGGCGGTCCCGGTAGTTTTTCCAAGCGGCATCCACTTCCCACCGCCGGTCCGTTTCACCGTCTTCAGTAGATACTTCTAAGGGCAGGTGGCAATGGCGAGCTTCTTTTCTGAAGTAATCCACCAACCGGCTTTTAATAACTATGCGGGCGTAATTACCAAATTCTTTACCGAAGGATTGGTCGTAACTGTCAACAGCCTCGTTAAAAGCCAGTAAAGCAATGCTTAATTCATCATCATTTTCCCATTCCAATCTTCTGCCGCAATAGCCTGCTGCTACCTCTTCTATGTATGACCGGTACGAACATATCAATTCTTCCCGGGCAGTCTCATTTCCGGATTGAGCTAGGGAAACCAGCTCTTCTAGTCGGTTTTTTTGCATTTATTTCACCCATTCATTTATTCGTAAGCTTAAACTTTTTTAGGGGACTCTTAAACTAAA
>JACDOL010000125.1 GCA_017656165.1 Desulfotomaculum sp. | reverse complement strand
AGGAGGTTATTTTCATGAAAAAAGGTAAATTGCGAAAAGTTTTTCCAGGGGGAAATACCTGCAGTGGTTTTTACTCTTATTATGACTACATCATTGAACCAGGGGCCACAAGGATTTTTGTTATTAAAGGAGGTCCAGGGGTAGGAAAATCAACTTTTATGCGCTGGATAGGTGAGCAGATGCTGGAAATGGGTTATGACGTGGAATTTCACTGCTGTTCATCAGATAATAATTCCTTGGATGGTATCATGATCCCGGCTATTAAGGTTGCCATGTTGGACGGAACAGCACCGCACGTTGTTGATCCTAAAAATCCAGGGGCAGTGGATGAAATAATACACCTGGGAGATTTCTGGGATGAAGGTAAGCTTCGGAAGTACAAGAAAGAAATAATGGCTTGTAATACCAGGGTGGGAAGGCTGTTTAAAACTGCTTACAGCCAGCTGGCCGAAGCAAAAATAATAAATGATGAACTAAACAGCTATTTTGATGAAGCCCTTAACTATGCCCAGGTCAACGGAGTTATACATGAAATTGCCAAGTCTATCATCAGTCAAACCGAAACACAGTTTGAAAAAGAGCCAAAAGACAGGCACCTCTTTGCCACCGCTTTTACTCCAGCAGGTCATACCCATCACCTGGATACTATTCTGCAGGATGTAAGTTCAATTTATTTAATTAAAGGTAGTGCCAGCAGCACCGGTTCATATATTGTGGGTACATTAACCCATGCCCTGCACATGCACGGGCTGGATACGGAAGTATTTCACTGTGCCTTGGAGCCCAAAAAGGCAGACCTTGTTATTATACCTTCAATAAAAACAGCAGTATTAAAAGAAATTCCCGGGATAAACTTTAACCCCCAGGAAGCTGACAATATTGAAAGAGTGAAAACTTACTACACTAATAATTTTTTAAACCCGGAGACCCTGGCAATGTACAGCAAAGAAATTAAAAACTGCAGTGAAAGACTGCAGTCAGCCATTAAGCGAGCAATTAGTTATATAGCCGCCGCCAAGAAAGAACACGACGTTATGGAAGAATACTACATACCGGCCATGAATTTTGAAGCAATTAACGCCCGGCGGGATGAAATTTTAAAGCGAATACTGGGGTATGCCCAAGAGTTTAAATAACCTTAATACATCCTAAATTAACAATTAATAAATGCCAGCTTTCGATTTGCAGGCTATCGTTTTCTCCTGTAAATACCTTGGCTGCATCAAATCTTACACTTCACATAATGTAAAAAGAAACCAGGAGTCCATTAAAAGAAGCTCCTGGTTTCTTTTTATTTAGAAGCCGCCTGGAAAGCATTAATCTTCTGTAATTAATAATGGTTTCTTAAGAAGTTTTTCAAACTCTACGGCAGGAAGCGGCCTGCTGAACAGGTAGCCCTGCATCTCGTCACATCCATGTTCTTTCATAAATCTATACTGTTCTTTACTTTCTACGCCTTCAGCAAGCACTTTCAATTTTAGGCTTTTGGCCATTGCCAGGGCAGCCATAACGATGGCCGCATTATCAGCATCGCCGCTGCCGATATCCTGTACCAGGGACTTATCTATTTTCATCTTGTCAATGGGAAAGTATTTTAAATATACCAGCGAAGAATAACCGGTGCCGAAATCATCCAGGGCAATTTTTATGCCTAATTCTTTCAGTTTACCCAGGATATTAACTATATACTGGGCATTGTACATTGCCTGGCTTTCTGTTATCTCCAGTTCAAGCCAGCAGGGTTCTAAACCTGTCTCCTGCAGAACTTCTTTGATTGTTTCTACCAGGTCATGCTGCTGCAGCTGGCGGGCAGAAATATTTACAGATATCCTGACAGGGTTTAAGCCCTGTTCCTGCCAGTATTTTGCCTGCCTGCAGGCTGACCGCAGTACCCACCGTCCAATGGGAACAATTAATCCAGTACTTTCTGCCAAGGGGATAAATTCCAGCGGTGAAACCATTCCAAAATCAGGGCTTTTCCAGCGCAGCAGTGCTTCGGCCCCAATAATTTTGCCCGATTTCACATCTATTTGAGGCTGGTAAAACAGCACAAATTCCTGCCGTTCCAGTGCCCGCCGCAGCCCGTTTTCCATTGCCAATCTCTGGGCTGCATTATATTTCATAACTGACTGGTAAAATTGATAGTTGTTCCTGCCTTTTTCCTTGGCACAGTACATGGCAGCATCTGCTTTTCGTATCAGTTTTTTAGCTTCCATACCATCTATGGGGTAAACAGAGATTCCTATGCTGGCTGTAATATAAAGCTCATGTTTCTCAAGGGTTATTACCGGCTGCAGAATTTGTAAGATTTTTTCTGCTATTTTTTCTGCATCTTCTTTACTATTAATTTGGGGGAGCAGTACAGCAAATTCATCATCGCCCATCCTAGCAACCATTGATTGTTCATGCACATACTTAATCAAGCGGTCACCTACAGCCTTTAACAGCTCATCTCCCACATCATGTCCCAGGGTGTCATTAACCAATTTAAACCCGTCTAAATCAAGCAGTACTACCGCCATTAACTGATTACTGGCTGTGTTTTTAATAACCTGGTCAACATAATCTTTAAAGTATACCCTGTTGGGCAGGCCTGTTACCTGGTCATAATACGCCAGCAGCCTTATCCTTTCTTCAGATTTTTTTCTTTCAGTTACATCTCGAAAATGGACCAATAGACCATTTTGAATGGGATAAATATTTACTTCATACCATCTGCTCAAAGGTTCAAAGAAATATTCAAAATGAACATCTACCTGCTCCCGCAGCGCCCTTTTTAAATTTTTATGTATTATGGTATCTGTAACCAGCGGGTATATTTCTTCCAGCCTTTTACCTATCACTTCCTTTTTTGTCTGTACCGACAAAAAAATTTGAAAAACTTCTTTGTTTAAATATTTAACCCGCAGGCTGTGGTCAAAAATTACAAGCCCGTCAGAAATACTGTCCAGTATGCTGGAAAACTGGCGGTTGGCTGTTTTTAATTCGCTGCAGATTTGAGTTATCTCGGTAATATCATTTATAATACCTACTATTCCGGCCACAGAACCGTCTGAATTTAAATAAATCGAATTAATAAACACTACAACTTTCTCTATGCCATCAGCAGTTAAAAGCTTTGATTCGTAAGTTTGAACCCCCGCACCCTGCAGTAAACGGTTGTCCATCTCCTGGTGCTTGTCAGCAAGCTCTTTCGGTACTATTTCATAAAAGGTTTTTCCCACAATTTGGTCTTTCTCAAGCCCAGTGTAATTTGCAAAAGCCCTATTGCAGGCCACAAACAACCCCTCTGTATTTTTTAAAAATACTGGGTTGGGAATGGCATCAATAATTTCCTGCAGAAAAAATGTATTTTTTATTAACGCTATATCTTTGTTATTTATTTTCTTTCCCACTTGATGCAACACCGTTGTTGCCCCCAAGCAAATGTATTTTTTGCTACTTAATTTAAAATTTTATTTAATTTAAAATTTTAT
>JACDOL010000124.1 GCA_017656165.1 Desulfotomaculum sp. | reverse complement strand
CCAAAGGCGGCGTATACCTGGGGGGTAGAAGGAATTCTAAGCAAAAGTTAGCTAATTCGTGCCTTCACAAAAAAAACGGCCAGAAAGCCGGCCGGTAACATATGGAGCCAGTAGCTTCACATTAATTTACGGGCATGATAGAGTCGAGCCAAGGCCTGAAGGTGAGTAACGATAGCAAGAAATATTATGGTGGCCGGAATTAGGTTTAAAATACCGCCCAACATAATGATAAACAGACGACCATCACGATTGGCCGGGAGGTAACGAAGTATACCGTCATAATATTCGGGTATAAATGGCCTGCCGGTCAGAGCATGAAACTTTTCCTTGAGCAGCATGGACATGGGCATCCCGGTAAGAGCGGTGGCACAGGCCAGCAAAGCCAGGGCATCTCCAGTCTTAGAATACCAGGCATATGCCATGCCAAGAACAATTAAGAAATCAGCATAGCGGTCGAGTATCGCGTCAAAAAGCCCACCGTAATTGCTTTTTAAAAACTTTAAGCGGGCAATTTCCCCGTCAACTCCATCCAAGATGGAACTAAGCTGTGCCAAAAGTCCTCCATAAAAGGGATGTGCCAG
Organism: Desulfotomaculum sp.; assembly: GCA_017656165.1. Taxonomy (GTDB): domain Bacteria; phylum Bacillota; class Desulfotomaculia; order Desulfotomaculales; family Desulfohalotomaculaceae; genus Desulforadius. The sequence continues at coordinate 2,914 of JACDOL010000124.1, read as the reverse complement.
AGCAAAAAAGGCAGCTGAAGCCGTTGATACTAAAAAAGAAAGAAAAGTAACCTTATTCGGAGTTATGCTGGTCCGTGCGAAAAGTTTGGTTATCCAAAGGGAAACCCTGCGGTTTAAAACGCGGGAAATAAGACCATCTTTAGGGGGTACCAGGGACCGAAGAAGAATTTTTTCAGCATGCCGGTAGCTGGGAAGATCGTCCACATCAATCCAGGTGCCGTTAACGAAATGCAATTTTACCTTATGTTGGCCGGCCAGTATGTTTACCGCACCGGTGAGGGTATAGTTGCATTGAGAAATTGCATCGGAAAGAGCTTCTAATAGCACCCCGGTGCCAATAAAAAGGCCGCAGTCCACGGCATTAAAATCACGCAGGTCTTTGCCAAGTCTTACTGCAAAATCCTGCTCAGCTTTTACTTTAGTACATTCTTCCAGATCATACACGCATTTAAGACGCCGGTCAGCAGCCAGCATAAGTTCGCCTTCATTAATATTTGGTGCTTCGGCAACAAAAGCTTTAAGGACCTCGGGTTCAAAGACATGGTCTGACATTATTAATAAAAATTTTTCTCCCTGGCGGTAATCTTTTCGGAATGTGAAGGCGGATACACCGTTTCCAAGCTTCCAGTCCGGGTTATGTAGATAGGTAATGTTTACTCCGTACTTGCTCCCATTCCCAAGATAATTCTGAATTTCACCGGAATAGCAGCCGGTTATAATTATAATGTCATTGATACCGCATTCCCGCAAACAAAGGATGTTTCGCTCAATTAAAGTTAGACCCAATAAGCGCACGAGAGGCTTCGGCCTGCTAAAATGAGGCCTTAGCCTTTTTCCTTCGCCGGCAGCAAGGATAACTGCCCGCATCAACGTTCCCTCCTGCCGGCGATAAATTCCTCTACCATCTTTTTTGCTTCTGTATCGGTGTATTGAATCGGTGGCGATTTCATAGTAAAAGCTGAAATGGAAGTCAAGATACCACCTATTTTGCGGTCTAAAGCCAGCTTCATGCACCTGATGGCATCTATAATAACACCACCGCTGTTGGGCGAGTCTTCTACGGAAAGTTTCACATCCAATGTTAGAGGTACATTTCCGAAGCCCCTGCCCTCCATACGGATATGGCAAATTTTATTATCATTCAACCAGGGGACATAATCACTTGGGCCTATGTGAATGTTATTTTCAGCCAGGGCAACCTTTAGTTCTGCTTGCACAGACTGAGTTTTCGATTTTTTCTTGGACTTAAGCCTGCTGCGGTTAAGCATGTTCAAAAAGTCCGTATTTCCCCCGAAATTCAACTGGTAAGTACGGTCGAGAATTACACCACGGTTTTCAAAAAGCTTGGTTAGAGTTCGATGGATAATGGTGGCTCCTACCTGGCTTTTTACATCATCCCCGATAATGGGAATATTTTTTTTGCGGAATTTTTCAGCCCATTCATCATCGGAAGCTATAAAAACCGGCATGGCGTTAATAAATCCGACGTTGGCTTCCAAGCACGCTTCGGCGTAAAACCTGGCCGCCTTTTCGGATCCCACTGGCAGGTAGTTTATGAGGATTTCAGCACCGCTTTCCTTTAGGACTTTAGCCACATCACATGGTTCCCGGTCGGCAACAATAAAGGTTTTGTCCTCGTCATAGTCAACCATGTGCTCGGATACGCCATCCAATACGTGACCCATCTGTACCTCGACAGGATAGTCCGGCAAATCCTTGTAAAAGACGGTAGTACAGTTGGGTTTGGCAAAAATTGCCTCCTTAAGTCCTTTGCCTACTTTGCGCTTGTCCACGTCAAACGCGGCAACTACGTTGATATCTCCGGGTTTGTACCCGCCAAGGTCATAATTCATAAGTCCTATAGTGTTTTCTGGCGAATTTTTGTACATTTCAATCCCTTGGAGTAAAGCACTGGCACAGTTGCCTACACCTGCAATAGCTATGTTTATTTTACCCATTTTAATTCCCCCTTCGTTTGATTTTATTATGTGCCAGCTTTTTAATTAACGTTAACGTAATTTCTAAATATAACCATCCCCCCTCTTCAAGCTGTAATAAAAAAACTCCCGATACGTAACCGAATACGCAACCGAGAGCGTCTTTTAGTTCAGCTATTACTCAAACAACTGGTATAACTTCTACTGCAGCTGTTTGTTTTTTAATCAGAAAGATATGTTCCCTTAAGCCATCTTCTGGGAATTATTTAATAAATTTTACTATCAGCACTCAACAATAGTGAGTGCTAACACCAATTATAATTATATAAGCACAATAAACAAATTTCAAGTCTCATTTTTTGTTTTTTAAGAAGAGGTTCGTTGTAATATTAAATGCAACAGAACAAAGTAAAAAAATAGCAACCATAGTGAGAAAACCTGTATGATATAGGTGTCCAATCCAAACACACAGGAGGTTTCTACTATGGTTGCTAAATCTAAGTCTACCACAACTGTACATTCTTTTAAACCTTTTAAGCACCCTAACAGTTTTGGACACCGTTGCTAAGTTAAGTTTAAATAATGGTATCAGGGGGAGATAATAATGCGGCGAAGAAAATACAGCTGTGAATTTAAGCAGCAAGACGGTTAAGCCCCAGCAGCTCTGCCTGGGTTTTGATGGGGATATCAGGGTTGTCCCACTCGACCAGGGCCGCACGTTCAGCCCTGGTTAGATCAGAGACCAGATTTTTTCAGCCAGGAGTTGTTTTGTTAACCGCCCAACTTCGGCATACCGGGTGTTTTTTTCTTTTTATATATGTATTTATATAACATACTAAAAATAATGGCACCAAAATGGCCCATTTTACAGAACAAAATCGCCCTTCGGGCGACTAAAAAATAGAAACCGAGGTTAGGGCCTTTGAGAATGTAAAAAGTTTTGTGTAAATGGTAATAATTACAAATAAAGGAGATGA
>JACDOL010000123.1 GCA_017656165.1 Desulfotomaculum sp. | reverse complement strand
TTCTATTTTAATATACCGGAAATCTTTTTTATTAATTTTGTATAAAAATTACCTTTCTTTTTGTTACCAGCAAGATTAAATTCTTTTGGTGCTGTAGGTATGCTTTCCCCTTTTATTACTTTTATGGGATTTTCCAGCACCAAAGCCTGGGCTTTTTCCTCCCCTACTATTGCTTCAGCTGCAGATAAGCCTTCTTTAAAAATATAGGGTCTTTTATCGGTATCGTGACAATCAGATGCAATAAAGTGAACCCAATTATGTTCTAGAAGCAGTTTTGATGTACGTTCAACCCTCCTGCCAAAAGCGCCGGTAAGACTCCCAGCGGTTATCTGAACCAAAACGCCTTTATCTAGCCAGTTATATAAAACCCGGGGATTAGCAATTATTTTACCGTTCCTTTCAGGGTGTGCTAAAATGGGAATTACACCCATGGACAGAAGTTTACAGAGTACCATTTCTGTGTAATGCGGAATACTATTTACAGGAAGTTCAACCAGCAGATACTTCCCTGTGTTATTTAGTGTGCCTATAATTCCCTTTTCCAGCCAAATTGGTACGTCCATATCCAAGTGGACTTCCATGCCGGGTAATATTTCAACTTCTAATCCTTTCTTTTGCAGTTCTTCATTCAGCAGGTTAGTTTTATTTATTATGTTCTCCCAAGAAGGTTGGTATATTCCCGGCCAATAGTGGGGCGCTGCTAAAATTGTAGTTACGCCCTGCTTCTCTGCCATACTGCAGATATTTATAGATACGTTTATATCCCCTGCTCCATCATCAATCCCCGGCAATACGTGGGTATGTATATCAATCATTGTACTAACCCTTTCTTAAATTATTGACCGGCTTGTACTGCATTATTTTAACAGATACTTTCTCAAAACCAGCAGAGCAAACTTAGGCAGCACCAGCTGCCTTTTTATCCTCCATGATTCTTTGATTAACCTGTACAGCCACTCAACTTTTAATCTTTGAGTCCACCCCGGGGCCCTCTTTTTACGCCCGGATATCACATCAAAACTGCCGCCCACGCCAATGGCCACCGGCACCCCGGTCTTGTGCTGGTATTCAGCAATCCACTGCTCCTGCTTGGGCATACCCAGGGCCACAAACAATATATGCGGCTCAGCACTACGTATCATTTTTACTATTCGGTCATTTTCTTCTCTCTTAAAATAGCCATCATGGGTACCGGCAATAACCAGACCGGGGTATTTATTCTTCAATTTTTCCGCTGCTTCCTCAGCCACCCCCGGTGCAGCCCCCAGCAAAAATACCCGCCAGTTTTCACGGGCACCCCGTTCACACAGCCTGAGCATCAAATCAATGCCCGTTACCCGTTCTTTAACCGGGGTAACCAGGTCTGCGGTATTAACAAGGTTCAGCAGAACCTCCCGCCCCTGTGCCCGGTACAGGTACTCGGGGGTTAGCTGAGTTTGATTTTAGTTCTTTAAATCTAATACAGGCAATTGGCTAATTTCTTCTATGCGTTCCTTGTAATTTTTGTTTAGTTTTTCGGCATAATGGTGCCAGTTTGGATAATCCTCCTTATTATACAATTTTTTATATACCGCGGCCAGCCAAACTGCAACCTCATCCCTTAAGCTTTCGTCTTTTTCAGCTATATTTAGTAGAATAGCTGCCTCTTTATAGTCTCCTGTTAAGTATTTAGCTTTAGCTGTATACAAATACGCTTCATTACTTATTCTAAACGGCCTATTACTTGATAAAGTTCCTTTTTTCTTAAGTTCTTCTTGTACCTCCAGCATTTTATCATAGCAGTTTAATGTTACTGTTAAATATTGCACTGCTTTTTCTTGATTATTTTCTTTCAGCAGCATGTGTTCTGCTAAATTATAGCTGTAAATAATCTTGTTATTATATACGTGAGCGTTATATGGTGCTATTTTAATGGCTTTATCCAGTTCCTTAATGGCTTTTATACTGTTACCATTTTTAGCATAAAGCATTGCCAATTTCAACTTTACTTTTGAAGAATATGGTACTTTTTTTGATAATTCTTCCATAATTCTTATGGCTTCTTGACGTTTAAGCTGCTGGATTTTTTTATCTTCATACATAGCAGCCGTTGAGTATAGTGACTCTGCATAACTTATGACATATTCTGTATTTAAAGAATCCAATTCATATGCATCTTTTAGTTTGTTTATCGCTATAACATACGATTTATTTTTATAAGCTAGGCCCGCTTGTTTGGCAGCATTTAATGCCATAACAGGCATGGCATTAAATATTACTGTCAAAAACGCTATGGAGGCTAAAACAATGGCATATGTCTTTGTACTTATAACTGCTTTATTGATGTTATTTATTAGTCTTTGAATTTGCCACTTATTTTCTGGCTGCTTACTGTCTGACAGGATTATTTTTAATTCGTAAAAAACGACTGCAAGCAGTATCCAAATTGCTGCCGCATAGACTGAAAAGGACATGTTAAAATCTAAGGCACTGTGTCCCATCAGCACTAAAAACGCAGCGACGACTGCCAGTATTGGATAGATGCTGTTTTTATTGCGATTCTTCCAATATAAATAACCAGATACTGTTACAAAAGAAATAATAATTGCTAATAAAGCAATAATTCCTACTATGCCCGTTTCTGCTGCCAACTGAAGGTAATAAATATGTGCCTCTGTACTGTAATAAGAATAGCTTTGATATTTCTCAAATAGAGATCTCCATGCCCCGCCACCGGCACCTAAAATTAGATTATCCTTAAATATTTTTGCTGCATCTTCATAAAACACCAACCGGGCTGAGGCACTATTGTTCTCATCTATATTTTTAAAGGCTTCTAAACGATTTTGTACGCTTTTAAAGATTTCTTGTTTTTCGCCCAGCATATCCAACGCAGTTGGTATAAACAGTGCAGCTAACACACAAATAACTGCAGCAGTCGCTAATTGGGTAATTATTAGTTTTCTAGTACCAGTTTTAGAATAATGATTAATTAATGAATATATAAATGCAATAACGGCCGCTGCTGCTACGGCAGCTAAAAGTGCCTGCCAACCACCTGCGGGTATAGCCATATCTTTATTGAGAACATTAACCTGAAAAATAGCATCCATTATTGGTTTAGCCTTAATGAACACGTATATTGAAGGCAGTGCGGAAATGGCTGTAAATACTAAAAAGGGCAGCTTATCTTTTAGGGGCAATAAAATCAGCGCCACAATATATACCAGTGCAAAAACTAACCATGCCCCACGGGAATAGGTCAAAATAAATACAGAAAACAATACTGCTGCTGCCGCTATATACATAGACGTTATCAAGCTGTTTTTAACTAGGCTAACTTTATTTTCTTTACTATAATATGTTTTTAGTGCCAGGATTAAATTAATAAAAATTGCGGAAACTATAAAGGAAGCCAGTGTATTCGGGTATTGAAATACTGAACTTATTCTTGATGTCCAGCCCCATAATACCGCATCTCTAAATTCCCATGTACCCATGGCAGCACCGTAACCAAAAATGGCAGTCCATAATGCTGTAACAGTAATGGCATGTAATGCTATTTGCTGATG
>JACDOL010000122.1 GCA_017656165.1 Desulfotomaculum sp. | reverse complement strand
GTACGGTGGTGTGAGAGGACGGGAGTTAATCACTCCCTCCTACTCGATTTTTAAAATTTGCATAACATCAGTTTTTGTACGGTAAAATATACTAACATTTGCCAGAAAGGGGAAACATTGTGTACAGCCTTACCTGGCAGGCGGCAAAAATAATTCTCCATGCAGCTGCTCCAATTCAGAAAATAATTGATAACATTCACGGAGATACTCATGTATTTTTAAATCGCCAAGCTGTTGAAATATTAAAAAACGATGGTCATCATAAAATATCAAAATATTTAGCCAATTATATTGACAGTATTGACAGGGGAACATTGTGGGCGGATAAGGGTTGGAAAAATTTTGCTCATTATTATAATCCTTATACCGGTAGAGGAATTTGGCCGTGGCCCAATGCTAAGATCGAGGGAAGAATTTATTTTGAAAAAAGCATAAAGTTGTGGAAAAAAGGCTGCCTTGATAAATGCCTGTTTTACTTAGGTACTGCTGTACACCTTATACAGGACATGTGTGTACCTCATCATTCTCACGGTGCAGCATTATCAGGACACAGCCGATATGAACGTTGGGTTCAGAGTAATTATATAAATTACGCAGTTAATTGTGGCGGTATTTATAAATTAAGGCGTATTGAAGATTGGATAGATGCTAATGCCAGGCTGTCGTGGGATTATTATCCTTATGTAACACCGAACGGTACCGAAAAAAGTTACCATCAAGCAACAGCTGTTCTGCTTACAAGAGCCCAGCAAAGCACAGCAGGTTTTTTTCTCTCTTTTATGGATACTGTGATTTAGATGAAAGACCCCATTTAATATGGGGTTTTTTTATTGACATTTATTAACATTTATGTTTTAGTTATATATAGATATAAATAAGAATAATTATTATTTAGGAGTGATTTTGTTTGAAAAAACAAAACAATTGTATTGATATACTTAAAAAAGCAGGTTATAAAATAACTCCTCAGAGATTGGAACTTTTAAAAGCATTATCTGGCGAAAAAATGCAGACTGCTGAAGAACTTCATAAAATTGTTATTTCTAATCAACCAAATGTTAGTTTAGATACCATTTATCGAAATCTTCATATCCTGCAGCAGTTAAATATAATCACTGAAACAAAACTGGGTGATAGTAAAAGCAGGTTTAAATTTAGCAGTAATGAACATAATCATCACATGGTATGTATTAAATGCGGCTGCTCGGTAGAACTAGATTTTTGCCCAATGGAATTAATTAAAGACAAAATTAATAATAAAAAATTTAAAGTTACAGATCATAATTTTGAAATATTTGGTTACTGCAGTAATTGTTCGTAAATACTATAGTTTAAAAAAATTATAACTGGAGGGAGCAAATGAATATTAGTCCCGTCATTGAAATAAAAAATGTTACATTTAAATATTCCTGCCATCCCATATTGGAAAATATTAACCTTACAATATATCCCGGTGATTCTATTGGTATAACTGGCCCAAACGGGGCTGGTAAAAGTACCTTATTAAAATTAGTGCTGGGTAAATTAAAGCCTGTAAAGGGGCAGGTAAAACTTTTTGGAAAACCAGCTGATAAATTCACTGAAATGTATAGAATTGGCTATGTTCCTCAAAATGTCACTGCTTTTAACCAAGGCTTTCCCACAACTGTTATGGAAGCGGTCTTGGCTGGCAGGATTGCTGTTCGAGGGTTATTTAAAACATTTAATAATGAGGATTATACCCGGGCAGAAGAAGCAATAAAAAGAGTGGGTTTATACCCTCTAAAAAATCGCAGTCTATCGGAATTATCAGGTGGGCAGCAGCAGAGGGTATTTATTGCTAGAGCTATTGTATCTAATCCTGACCTGCTTATTCTTGATGAACCCACAGTAGGTATTGATGTTCAAGCTCAATCGATTCTAATTCAAACGTTAAGAGATTTAAATTATAAGGATGGCATCACATTGCTTATTGTCTCACACGAGTTGGAGTTAATATCTCCTATAATTAATCGTCAGGTATGCCTGGACAGGAAAATTTGCTACTGTTCATCCTGTATGGCAGAAAATGATGCTGACAAGGTAATAAACTGTCGCAAGAGTGTATGGGCTTACCAATAGGGGAGTTGTTTATGGAAATATTCTATTACGAATTTATGCAGAAAGCATTTATTATAGGAATAGTTGTTTCAATTATTTGTCCCCTAGTGGGCTTGTTTGTTGTTTTAAGACGAATGTCATTAATTGCAGACGCCCTGTCTCACATATCTTTGGCAGGAGTGGCAGCTGGTTTACTTGCCGGCAGTAATCCGGTTTTAAGTGCATCATTATTTGCAGTAGGTGGGGGAATTTTAATTGAGTGTCTAAGACAGCGTTATCGGAATTACTCTGAATTAGCCATTGCCATTATGCTCTCGACTGGAGTAGCACTGGCAGCAATACTTCTTGGTATAGGTAATGGATTAAATGCAAATATTTTAACATATCTTTTTGGCAGTATTGTTGTTAATAATAACACTGATGTTATTATTATACTTATATCCGGTATAATTGTTTTTGGTATGGTTGGAATTTTATATAAAGAACTTTACTTAATTGCTTTTGATGAGGAAACTGCAGAATTATCCGGCATTCCTGTTAGAAAAATAAGTGTTTTGTTTACAGCTTTAACTGCGCTAACAATTGCACTGGCAATGCGTATTGTAGGAATATTAATGGTTTCGTCATTAATGATTATTCCAGTTGCTGCTGCCCTTCAAATTTCTAAGAGTTTTAAGGCATCATTATTATATGCTATTACTTTTAGCGTTATATCTACAACATTTGGCTTGTTTTTATCCTATTATTTGAATCTACCGCCAGGTGGTACCATTATAATGCTGGCAGTGGCAGTTTTAGCTGCTGTCATTATGTATAAAAATGTTATTTACAGGCAGGTCTATAAAGATGAATTTAATACTAAGCCTACAGAATTGCAGTAGCAAAGCCTGCACACTTTTACGGTGCAGGCTTTGACTGTGTTAGAGGGAGTCATAGGAAACATAGACACTTCCATTGATAGCTTTTGCTTTTTTTTTGCTTTTGCAGAACATCTTGACAGTTCATCTAATCTTTTGAATTGATTACAAGAGAAATACTCATTATGTATAACGCCAAAATTTTTTGTATGGATATTATACCTATGTATTTTTCATTACCAGGCCTGGAATAACCTGCACCGGCATCGTCTACTGCTACTTGAAAACCCTGTTGACCGTAATGTTCCAATGCACTGCGAAATGCGGCAAAGTCTGTTATTGAATTTTAAGGTAAAAAATTGAAAAAGATCCTAGTAAACCACAGCATTTAGTAACGGTTTGTGGATTTGGTTATAAATTTGAACCATAAATGTTTGCCAGGTAAGCCTACCTTGTTATAATAATAATGAGGTGGGATGATTTGGCTGTATATAAAGTAGTAGATAAAAAAAGAATGGATGTTAGGATAAGATGTCTGTTAGATGAAACAAAGTTTTGTGATAAGTGTGGAGAATGCAGTCGTTGTGATTTAATACCAGAAAAAATCTGTGATAATTGTGGTAAGTGTTTTGATGAAGCAGACTATAATGGGATAAAAATTGATAAAATTATTATGAAGAAACCTGACTAATACTTTTAGTCAGGTTTCTTATT
>JACDOL010000121.1 GCA_017656165.1 Desulfotomaculum sp. | reverse complement strand
TGGCAACAGGCATTGGTAATTTTCAGCTTGTGAAAAATCCACCATCCTGAATAGGAGATTTCAAGAGGTTCACTGCTGTCTTCTGGTTTAATGCGCGGGTCTATAAATATCACAATCCCATCTAGATTCATAATTTTATACCTGTTTTTACTCACTTCCGGTGAACCCCCCCGTACCGAGGGGATATAACTGGCAGCAGAAACTCTAGGCACTCATCCCCCACAGCTTCTTTCAGGTATGCATTCAACTGTAACTTTACCTTGATATTTTTGCAGTAAATATTCCTTGGCCTTAGATGTTATTTTAATATCCATGATAAACCCCCGTTATTAAAATATAATGCTCAGGAAGATATTTTTTAATGATGTAAAAAAACTTCGGTCATATCACCGCCAAGGTATTTACACTCCGAAAAAATGCCGGCAAGAACACGAATTTGCCGCATATCGTTTTCTCCGGTAAATACCTTGGATGCGTCAATACTTACCTTTCTAATAATGCAAAAAGAAGCCGGTGCTTAAGTTGGCACCGGCCCCATCATTAGCTAAGCTTGTCAATAATATCTCTTGCCACTGCTATTCCACAGGCACTGGCTTGGGACAAGCCTCTTGTAATACCTGCACCATCGCCACCGGCATACAAACCTCTAATCTCAGTTTCAAAATTATTATTTAACTTTGGCCGGCTGGAATAAAACTTAGCTTCAACACCGTATAGAAGGGTGTGTTCCGAAGCAATACCCGGTGTAACATAATCAAGAGCTTCAATCATTTCCATTATGCTTTTTAGAGTATCATAAGGTAGCACCAGTGCCAAATTGCCTGGAACAGCCTCTTTCAAGGTAGGCTCAACAAAACCTTCCTTGATCCGCTTCTCTGTAGATCTTCTGCCTTTTAGCAGGTCTCCATACTTTTGTACCAGCACACTTCCATTGGACAAATCATTGGCCAGCTTGGAAATTGCCCTGGCATATTCATTTGGTTTATCAAAGGGTTCTGAGAACTTGTGTGAAACCAGCAGGGCAAAGTTGGTATTTTGACTGCCCAACCTTTTATCTTTATATGAATGTCCATTGGCCAGCATTACACCGCTGTGGTTTTCTACTACAACATGGCCGGAAGGATTACTGCAGAATGTTCTAACCGTTGTTCCTACAGATGTTCTGTAAATGAACTTCCCTTCATAGAGATTTTCATTTATTTCTTCCATTATGGTATCTAATGTTTCTACCCTTACTCCAATATCAACATGGTTGTTTGTCATCTCTACACCATGTTTTTTTAACATTTCAGTAAACCATTTTGAACCGTCTCTTCCCGGTACTATTACAACTTTTCGACCTTCAATTTGTTCATTATCTTTAGTTATAATACCATATACATAAGCTTCATCGTTATTATCCTTGGCAACCAGTATATCCTCAACTTCTTTTTCAAAGACCATGTCTATTTTTTCGCTTAAGAACTCATAAATATTCTGAAGAATCTGCAGGTTTTGCTCAGTACCTAAATGACGAACTTTTGCTCTTAATAATTTTAATCCCACTGCCAAGCCTCTTTTTTCAATTTCTTTTACCTTGGCAGTTGTGGGATCAGTAATGGATGATGTGGCACCATGTTTTATATTTATTTTATCAGCATATTCAATCAGTTCTAATACCTTTGAAGGTGGTAAATAATCTGTTAACCAACCACCAAATTCTGTGGTAATATTAAACTTACCATCACTATAAGCTCCTGCTCCTCCAAACCCGTTGGTTATAGAACAAGCAGGTATACATCCAGCATATTGTTTCTTTAAAGTAGCAGGAGGACATTTGTCAATTTTCTTTTGCAGGATGGGGCATTTACGTTTATAAATATCTCTTCCCTTATCAATTAGCAGAACTTTCAGTTGTGGTGCTTTTAAAACTAATTCATAGCAGGTAAAAATTCCTGCTGGACCGGCACCAACAACGATAACATCGTATTTTTTACTCATAGCTTTCACTCCAATCCTGGTAAGTTGAAAGAACAAGTTAAATGCCCAAAATTATATTATAAAGTATTTATTTAGAAATTGCAATTGAAGAACACGAATTTGCCGGTATCGTTTTGATCGGTAAATACCTTGGATGTGTCAAAACATAAAACGCCCTGCTATATATAAATGACAGGGCGTTTTTACCTGTATGTTACATTATTATTGATAGAAATAATACTGATAAATACATCCAGCAGTTTAGGATCAAACTGACTGCCGGAACACCTTATTAATTCATTTATGGCTTCCTGTTTAGTCATTCTATTCTTATAAGGCCGCCCATGAACAATAACATCATATGCGTCGATAATTGCCACTATGCGTTATATAAGCGGTATTTCTTCTCCCTTCAATCCCCGGGGGTAGCCTTTTCCGTCCCAGCGTTCATGGTGGGCCAAAATACCTTCTGCAATACAAGAAAGTTCTGGCGTTGAATTTGCAATACGGTAACCTATCTCCGGGTGCTTTTTTATAATTTCCCATTCATCAGGAGATAATTTACCTTTCTTAAAATACCTTCATCAATAGCTATTTTACCAATGTCATGGAGGCCGGCCAGCAGTACAAGACTGTCCAGCTGGCTTTCAGAAAGCAGGTTAGCTTCCGTTTTTTTATAACGGGTAATATCCTGTATCCGCCTGACAATGCATTCAATCTCACCGTTTTTATCTTTAATGGGAACATTATAGTAGTGAAAATATAAATCCAGTTTTGGCAGGTATTTTTCTACAGCAATGGGTTTCCCGCTTTGCACAGCTTCTAAGACAGGACAATCACTGCATCTTTCTTCCCAGCCAAACAGTTCATAGCATTTGTTTCCTTTTATGTCTTGATCTTTAAATTTAAAAAAATCATAAGCAGCTTTATTGCAGTAAAGAATTGTAAAGTCTGGGGCCAATATTTGGATTAATTCAGGAATGGCATCTAATATATCAACCAAAAGCTTTTGATTATCAGTAAACAGACAAAGATCCCTGTTTGTTTTTACATTGTGCTTTTTCTATACCCTGCTTTCTGAGCTTCTTCTTCTGTAAAAAACCATTCCTCCGGCACTGTCTGCTCATAATATTTACCACCTGGAACGTGATATATTTTTTCACCCCTGCTGTTTATGTTACCTTTAATTGTTTCTCCATTGGGACCCGGCCCGTTCTTTCTTGATAAGTTTTGGCTTTGCTTTTCATCAGCAATCCCCCACAGCCCGCGTTTGTTTTCCCGGGCTTCTTTTTGTAACTTTACAAATACTTCGGCGTACTTGACATTGGGGGGCACAGTCATAACCTGGGCATACCCATCCAGCAGAAGCTGAGCATTAAACATCTTTTTTCTTATTTCAACTTCATTATTATTTAAGGGCTGCTGCATCCAGATATAAGCCAGCATTCGTTTGTATTTATCCCTTTCCTGTACATCTTTCTCCAGCCAAACCTGCCTGCCTTCCAGCTGCGAACGCGTAAATTTTTCTGCTTCCGGCCCATAAGGTTCTACAGGTTTTGTAGGATGGTGTGTTTCTGGAGTATTAACTCCTATCATGCGTACCCTTTCTTCCCTGTTATTTATTTTTACTATTATAGTGTCCCCATCCACCACTCGATCAACATAGGCCTTAATTAGCTTGCTGCTGTTTTCTTCAGAATCCTGGCACCCTGCAGCAGCGGCTAAAATAATTAAGATAAAAACTAAAGCAGTGCATTTACGAAAAGCTGCTTTCACAAAGTTAGCCTCCT
>JACDOL010000120.1 GCA_017656165.1 Desulfotomaculum sp. | reverse complement strand
GATTATGGCAAAACATAAAAAAACGTCCCCAAAATATCAGCTCAGTGATCCAAAGATAAAAAAATATTTAATTATTGGGTTAGTTGTTGCTGCAGGGATTTCTTTTGCCATAGGCATAGGTTCGGTATATAACTAATTAATGCTTTAATTTTCTAGAATAAGCAAATATTAGTTCAGCCCCTCATAAAAGGAAATGGCTATATGTTGTCGAATACTAATTAGTTGAAATAATGCTATAAAGTTTAAGTTCTGACAAAACTTTGTAGCATTTTTTAAAAGTAAGGGGGACTAATTTTGCAGTCCATTGATGACCATCAGCTCATTGAAAAGTGTAAATCAGGAGATTACATAGCTTTTGAAGAGTTGGTACGCCGTTACGAAAATAAGGTGTACAGCGTGGCTTATCGTTTCATGGGAAATCATGCTGATGCCTGTGATTTGGCTCAAGAGGCATTTATTAGGATATATCAGGGATTGCCAAATTTTAGAGGAGACTCCAGTCTAATGACCTGGATATATCATATAACTGCCAATGTATGCAGGGATGAACTGCGGCGCCGCCAGAAAAAACAAACTTTATCCTTGGATGAAGACCACAATGATAAAGATAATATGCCGCCTATTTTAAGTCTTCCCAGTGATGAACCGGGTCCTGAAGAAGAAATAGAACGCATGGAAATACGTAAGCAGGTAGAGCAGTGTTTAAATATGCTTTCTGACGAACACCGGTTAATTTTGATAATGAGGGAAATGCAGCAGTTATCATATGAGGAAATTTCGGAAGTTCTGGGATGTTCGCTGGGAACTGTGAAGTCAAGGTTAAGCAGAGCTAGAGCAGCTTTCAAGCGAAAAATGCTTAATATCCTGGAACATTCTTCATCCGAACCTCGTCAAAGAGTTAAAGAGGGGATGATATTATGAACTGCCAGGATGTGAAGGAAAATTTATCTGCTTACCTTGATGAACAACTGGACAAAGAAACAGCCAAAAAGGTTGCAGCTCATCTGTTAGCATGTAATAGCTGCCGCAATGAGTGGCAGGACTTAAAAGAAACCACTGCATTACTGCGAAATTTACCCGAAGTACAGGCTCCACCAGAATTTCGAATGGAGCTTCGTAAAAAATTGACCTCCATCCCCAGACCAGCGGCCTGTGAAGATAAAAAACAAGGAATATTGGGAAAAGCACGTCAAATGGCAAAATCGCCCTGGTACAAGGTGGCAGCGGTGGCTGCCATGTTTGGGATGACTTTAGGAATCACTACGCTGTGGAATGGGGGCAATATTAATAATATTGATATTATAAACCATCCCAGTATAGCGCAAACAGGTAGTTATACTGATGCTGAGAATGAACTAGGGGAGAAAATTACAGAACATGAGCAGCTGCCTGGGAGTAATACTTCTGCCAGTGAAGTGAATACCCAGCAGGTAAACCAAGGCAGTAACAATGAAAAAAACGGGCAGGTTTCTACAGGACTAGAAAACCAGCAGCCTGATAGGGGGGATGAACAAAATGTTAGTAGTAAACCTGCTGAAGATAGTACACCCCCTGCTGGCAGGCCGGAATCTGTAAGTTTAACAACAGTTACTAATGTACCTACCAGTAAAATAGATGGGACTAATTTAATAGCTACTTCAACTTATATTAAAATTGCTGTTTCTGATATTAATGCTGTTTATGATAAGGTATTGTCTATAGTTGAAAAGTATAACGGTTCGGTTGTTAAAGAAAAAAACCCACTTAATTTTAATATTCCTGTGGAAAATTATTCGGCAGTTATTGCCGAGCTGGGGAATATTGATGAAAATTTATTCACAAAATCCAGCCAGGAAAATTTAAATGACGAATATCAAGCGTTGGCAGATGAGCTAGTACAAAAAGCAGCTAAAGAAGCAGAATTGATGGCAAAACTGGAAACTGAAAATAATTCCGAAGAACTGGAAAAACAGCTTAGCATCATTCAAAGCAGTATTAAAAATCTAGAACAGAAAATGAATTTAATAATTGACAAAACAGAAAAAGTTGATATTAAAGTAGAGATTGTATCTAAGTCTGCTGAAGAGTGATTTCAGCAGGCGTTTTATTATATTATTTAGGAAATTATGTTTTTTTATTATGGCTGTTTTAATATTGTGTTATTGCCAAATAATAAAAAAAAAGATACAATAACAGGGAACTAGTTATACAAGTTTTGGAGGAGGTTTTTATTGTCCTAATCTTACTGAATAATTATTTTCTCTGCCGGTTCTTCAATGATACATAAATGACAAAATTATTCTTGGAAGTTAATAAAAAAATGATTTTAATACATCTTTTCTGGTTAGTATATTTTTAAGAGAAAGGAGGGTATTAATTTGCGAGAAAAAGTGCAGGAAGCATTGGAAAAAGTACGTCCGTTTTTGCAAAGGGACGGTGGTGATGTTAAGCTCGTCGATGTTACCGACGATGGTATTGTAAAGGTAAAACTTCAGGGAGCTTGTCACGGGTGACCCGGTGCCACACAGACCCTAAAATTGGGGATTGAGCGGGTGCTCAAGCAGGCGGTGCCGGAAGTAAAAGAAGTGGTACAAGTTTAAAAGATAGCCCCTTGTAGGGGCTATTTATTATTGAGATGGTAATGCATAATGATAACTTTTGACAAACTCTAAAAAAGCTTGTACCACCCTGTTTTGATATCTTTTTTTTGGATAAGTTAAAAATAACTCCCTTTTCATATTAACATTACTAATTTTTAAAGCCTCTATTTTTTTCAGCTGTTTTTCCTTTTGAATTGCCCACTCGGATACAATTGAAATTCCCAAACCTGCCTCCACTGCATTAACCACAGCGCCAGTACTGCCCATTTCCATAACAATATTTAAATCATCAAAAGATAAACCTGATTGACTTAATTTTTTTTCTAAAACTGACCTTGTTCCTGAACCCGGTTCACGCCAAATTAACCGCTCGGAAGAAAGCTCTTCCAGCGTAATGGAATTTCTGTTTGCAAAGGGATGATCAGGTGGAGTTATTACAACCAGTTCATCAGTGAAGAAATTGATCCAATTTAATTTTTTGTTATCTGGCTTTTCACCTACAGCACCTAAATGAGCAGTTTCATCGAGTAATAGTTTTAAAACATTCTTTGAGTCTGAGATATGTAGAGAAATCAGCACTTCAGGGTACTTTTTCTTAAACTCCCCAATGATATAAGGGAGAATGTAATGGCCAGGAATAGAACTAGCTGCAATGACAAGTCTTCCTTTAACGGTAGAGCTCAGCTCTCTGATGTCGTTTTCCGCTTTAGTTAATATGTTTAAGATTTTATTGGCATAATTATAAAGTATTTCCCCTGCAGGGGTTAGTGAAACCCTTCGGCCGCGTCTTTCAATTAGTCCGGTACTAAAATACTCTTCCAGGGCACTGATGTGCTTGCTGACAGCTGGTTGTGTGATGTGGAGTTCTTGGGCGGCAAGGGAAAGACTTTTTTTATTTACAACCGTTACAAAAGTTTTAAGTAATGTCGTATTCAAACCTTTCACCTCAGTTATATTATAAAAACATTTTCATATAGAAACAATTTAACTACTGTTTTTTGACCTGTTCCAATAAACGGGTCATAATGGCAGCAAATTCCTCCCAGGTTTATCCAATAACATAGCCTCAGCAATACCTTTAGATGCAGCTTCAGCTAAACTAGAACAAAAAGAATGATTCCTTAATAATACTGCCTCAGAGGGGTTGTCAATAAACAGGTTTTCTAGTAGGAGTGCCGGCATGGCTGTCTGG
>JACDOL010000119.1 GCA_017656165.1 Desulfotomaculum sp. | reverse complement strand
ATATTCCTACACATTAAGAGGTGTATTGCGAAATTTATTTCACGGATTCAGGAATAAGATACATAATTAAAAAGTTGGAACCCATATTTACTTATATACATAAGTATAAGTATAATATAAAAAAGGCAAGTGCTAATAACAGAAGAGTAATCTCAGGAACAGTTAAAAGCTTCCAGAAAAAGGATGTATAAACAGACACATAATCCCAGTTAAGGTATGGGATTACAAATTCAAACGAAACAGCGAAGACATGAAAATAAACAAGATTATTTGCAAAATATTGGAATCTAAAAAAGACAACAAAAAACTAAGCCTTTTACAATAAGGCAATAAATGGAAAATTATTAGGCAATTAAACTAAGCTGCAGTTTTTTATCAAAGGCTTGACCTTTGACAGCATGCTTCACCCAGGCATCCAAATGTTGATTCATAGCAGCAAAATGAGCGCGCCAGTACCAGGCCTTAAGACTTCTTACCCGGCAGCGTTCCAGTTCATAATCCTTCTTTTTGCGGCAATCACAAGAGAGCGCAAAAGATCAACAGGGTCATACACAACAGGTCGTCCAAAATCCGGGAACTGTGGTAACAACGAAGGTATAGCTGGATCTAAATTCAACAGCCAAAGCTTAGTCAAAGACTTGTCGAATGATTTAAGTCTTCTTGGGTTTTCTGCCCTATTTTTACTCCTATCGTGTTGGGGGTGAAAATATAAAAGCCCTCTTCAGAGGGCTTGGTAAAAGTATCTTTAGACTTTCCGAAAATATTCCACAGAATAAAAAGGGGGTGATAAAATGAGCCTTGACAACTTAGTTAAAAAAATTATAGATCAGACTTTTTCGCTAAACAAAAGCATTAATAAAAATAAAATTAAGAGTACTAACAACATTACCAGTAAGAATGAAAGTGCTGAGTCGAACCAGAAAACTTCTTTAAATACTTTGAGTGATAAACACAACCTTACTAAGATTTTGAACAGCATAAATATTAACTTTGGAACTATACGCGTTACTCAAAATGGTATTGAGGTTAAAGGCAAACGTAATAAGGATGTATTGGCCAAGCTAACGCCTTGCCAAGGTATAACTGTATTTGTTAATGGTACGGAAGTAAAAGAAACAGTTGAAGTTTCGGAAGATGATGTAATTTCAATTGAGTGCCATACCGAAAATATACCCGGTAATATTGACGTTGAAGTATATGAAAGCGAAGCATATTTAAATATTAGGTGTGGTAAAATAATAACTTATACTTTAGTCGAACAACCTGAACAAAGAAATGTTACATTACAAACTAAATCTGAAATTAAACTTGTCCCCTTTTCCGAGCAGGAGATTTATCAGCGTTTACAGGAAAGCGAGGTAAAATATGGAATAAATTATGGTTTGTTGCATGAAATCGTTATTAAACAAAGTGAGGGTAGGTTTTTAATAGCATCTGGAAAAAAACCAATACCACCTGAAGATGACCAAATTGTAGTTTTGTTTACAGAAGATATAACCCTTAATACTCTTAAAGATTCAAGCAATATAAAAATAGATATTAATAGCATTAAATCTGTACCATCAGTTGAAAGTGGAGCTCTTTTAGCTGTGAAAAAACCTGGTAAGGAAGGTATTCCTGGAATATCAGTTACCGGTCAACCTATTTTACCGCGCGAACCTGAGAAGATCGAACTGCTGGCGGGGGAAGGAACTGTTTTAATAAACGAAGGAAATGCAGTTATAGCTTCAAAACCTGGCCGTCCAATTATTAGACGAGGAAAAAATCGGTGGCTAGTAGCTATTGAAGATTGTTTAGTAGTTTACGGAGATGTTGATATTTCTACAGGTAATCAAATTTTTAAGGGATCAATTAAAATTATGGGTAATGTGCAGGATTGTTTGAAGGTGCATGCAGGTGGGAGGATAGATATTGCTGGGTATTGCTCAAAATCAGAAATTATAGCCATGGAACATATAAAGGTAAAAAACATAATAAATTCAACTGTACAAGCAGGTATTAAAAGTAAACATTTTGTGACCTGCCGAGAAAATATACGTAATTTAAAAAAACAGTTAATTGATTTAACAAATGCGTATCAAAAACTTATGCCTAAAATTGGTGCCTTATCTTCAAAAGAAGTTAGGGAAGGTTATATAATATTACTATTGATTGAGAATTGCTTCAAAGATGTTCCTAAATTATTACGACAAACAGTGGACAATTTTAAAATTTTACCTATGGAATTACCAACATTTACAACACGTTTAATAAATATGATACAGAAAAATCTACCACCAATAGACCTAACTATAGATAAAATTAATACTTTTATTGATGCAATCAGTAGTACTGAAGAGTTTTTATTTAGTGACGAGAACACTGCTAATATATATACTGAAAATGTTTTAACATCATATTTAGCCTGTACTGGTAGCATTTATGTTCAAGGTGAAGGATGCATTAATTCCAAAGTTATCTCTGGGGATAATATTTTTATTAACGGAGCGGCACGTGGCGGTTTATTGTCTGCTAGGGCTGATATAACTGTAGGGGAATTGGGGTCAAAGTCCTGTGTTCCTATTATTGTTTCTTCTAAAGAAGGTAAAATTACAGTTAAGCAAAAAGCACATGCAGGAGTAGTGCTTAAAATTGGCAGCTTTAAAAAAGCAATAAACCACAGTACTGGTCCAATAACAGCTTATGCTAATGATAACGGTATAATTATAAAGTCGTTGCTTAATACTTGGGATTAAACTTACTTAAAATTAAGGTAAATTAAAATAATATATGAGTGAAATAGCAAATAAAAGGAGGTATTTGCAATAAGATAAAAGCCTTTTAGAATTCCACAATAAATTGCTATTATCTTGACAATTGATAGGTGGGAATTTTTTGATTATAAAGCATGATTTCGGTGGTCGATAAACACTTTAAAGTTTGTTTTTCTGGCAATAATCCAGCTGCAAAATAATCAAAATAATTTTAAAAGATTATCCTGTTTTTTGCAAGATAAAAAATGCATATTTTTGCAAAATAATTTTTAAAGGTTCGTTGTAAAATTAAATGCAACAGAACAAAGTAAAAAAAGTAGCAGCCATAGTGAGAAAACCTGTATGATATAGGTGTCCAATCCAAACACACAGGAGGTTTCTACTATGGTTGCTAAATCTAAGTCTACCACAACTGTACGTTCTTTTAAACACCTAAGCAGCTTTGAACGTGGCCAAATCGACGCCCTCTTAAAAGAAGGAAAAACTAAACGTTATATAGCGAAGAAGCTAGGACGTTCACCAAGTACAATTATTCGCGAAATCAAAAGAGGTACCGTGGTTCAGCGGAGATCAGATTTATCAACTTACGAAGCTTACTTCCCTGATGCTGGACAGGCTGTATATGAAAATAATCGTTCTAATTCAAAGCGTAAAGTAAACCAAGTTAAAGATTTTCTTAAATTTGTTGAAGATAAGATATTACACGAAAAGTGGTCTATTGGCAGTACGCAGTATCGTTAAAGCCTAAAACTAAACGGGCACGCCAGAACAAACGAATAATGGGAACAAGCATTGATAAAAGACCAGAAGAGGTGCAGCAGCGCCAGACTTTTGGCCACTGGGAAATCGACACTGTAATAGGTAAAAGATCTAGTAAACCGGTTATTTTGACCTACCACATTAGTCAAAGAAATGATGTCAAACTGGTGATCGATACGCTAAAAAAGGCCATAAAAAAACGGAATGTAAATGGACTCCTCCGGGAGTGTAAATTATTTTGTGTAAATGGGTAATTCCGTTGAATAATGGTTAAC
>JACDOL010000118.1 GCA_017656165.1 Desulfotomaculum sp. | reverse complement strand
TTAATTATTTTATCAACTCTATCTTTCACTGAACCCGTCACTTTAATCCATAACGGCGGCTGTATACTTCTAGCATTTTTTTGTCAATACATCCATTTCACTTTGATAATCCGGGTCTGTACTTCTAAACCTGTCATCCTCAAGCGGTATTTCTGGCGGTATATAAACCACCAAATTGTACAGCTTGGACCGCCGCCTGCAGAGCTCAAAAATTGACCTGTTTAAGGATGAAGGACTATTAATTGAATACCATTTCCTCCAATACACAGCAATATCTATAACGGTGCGGTCACTGACAAAACTTCGTTTATACTTATCTTCACTTTCTAGCTGCATTACCAGGCAGAGCAGCTCATAAGCCAGCCCCAGTTGAGGATTATTTTTTATATCCCGGGAAGGCCTTGTTATTCCCAGCTGCCGTGCTGCTACCCTGGCCTGTTCTTCTATATGCGGCAGCTTCAGTTCTTCTGCCACAATTTTTGAAAGGGTAGTTTTCCCTGTGCCCGGGGCACCGCAAATGCCTATTCTCACAACTTTTCACCAACGTTATGTTTTATTAAAGTATTATTTCCTGATAAAAATTAAAATTACTAATCTATTACCAAAACCTCTAAGGCACAATGCATAAATAATATTAAATTAACCTACATTAGTGGTAAAAAACCGGGTGATTGACAAATTGGATATTAATTGGACAGGTATTCTTTTAATCTTTGTTCTAATTATAATAAATGCATTCTTTGCTGCCAGTGAAATAGCGGTTGTATCAACACGACGGGTTAAACTCGAACAGCTGAAAGAAAATGGCAGTAAATCTGCTGGTATTGTTTTAAAGCTGATTGAAGACCCCAGCCTTTTTTTATCTACCATACAAGTAGGCATAACGCTTGCAGTTTTTTTAGCCAGTGCCACCGCTGCTGTAGGTTTATCCACAGCACTGGCTGAGCAGCTTAAAAATATCGGTTTACCTGCCCAGCTTTCCAGTACCCTGGGAGTCTTTTTTGTTACTTTAATTATTTCTTATGTAACATTGGTTTTAGGGGAACTGGCGCCCAAAAGATTGGCCCTTCAGTGGTCAGAGAAAATTGCCTTACTGACGGCAAAACCAATAAATATTATTGCAAAGATTTCCTCACCGGTAACTAAATTTTTAACTTTGTCTACAAATTTTGTAGTACGCCTTCTAGGTGGTAATCCCAACCAGAAGGAAAGAGAAATAACAGAGGAAGAAATCAGGTATTATATTGCTGAACATAGAACACTTCCGGTTGAAGAAAAGCTCATGATAGAAGGTGTTTTTGAATTTGGCGACCAGACAGTTCGCAAAGTGATGGTTCCCAGAACAGCAGGTTAAAGAAATATTATCTCCAACCATATTTGTACCGGAAACTAAACGAACAGTTGAACTATTAAAGGATTTTCGCCAAAGGAAAATAGATATGGCAATTGTAGTTGACGAATACGGGGGAACAGCTGGTTTAGTCACCATGGAAGATTTAGTGGATGAAATAATTGGCGATGTAACCGAAGAGCAGAAGTCCATATTGGAAACTGAAAAAGGCCTGTGGTTAGTTCAAGGAGATACTCCCATTGAAGAAATTGTAGATACACTCGATTTGAAAAAAATAAACCCTAACGGTGAGTATGAAACAGTTGCAGGTTTTATGCTGGAACAGCTGGGACACCTCCCTGTTGTGGGTGAAACAGTATCTTGGGAAGGATATAAATTTAAAGTTAAAGAAATGGGCAAAAAAAGAATTAACAAAATATTAATTGAAGCAGCTGGGTAAAAGTTTTTATCTGCATTGTTCCTGAAGAGGGTAATGTGTATAAAACAAAACCCCACATGGTTAATGCAGGGCTAATTGAAAGTTATTTTGCGTAGAATATTTAAATTTTTCCCTATATATTTAAGTGTTATTCTTTAATTTATTTTTTTAATTACCCCCTTTCGTTAAGACCGCTCATGGCATAATATTTCAATTTTTTCTAGAGTAAGATTTTGTAATTATTTCACGATATAATGCATTCAAAGGGAGGCAGATAAAAAAACTTTATAATGCTATGTATTGGGAATACAAAAGAAAAAATAATTTATCTTACTTTTGACCTGGGGTATGAAAATGGGTATACCGGGCAAACCTGGATGTTTTAAAATCTAATAATGTTAAGGCACATTAAAAGATCAGCCGGAATTAATAAAACGTATCATCAATGAAGGACATGTTGTTGGTAATCACTCAGTTAATCACTATAGTTTACCAACTTTAGAGACAGAAAAAGTAATTGCAGAAATTCAAGGATTTCAGGACCAGTTTAATAAAATAATTAATTACGAGACGTATTTATTCCGCCCCCCTCGTGGTGAATGGAGTGAACGAACTCTAAAAATCACCGAGGATTTAGGCTATAAAACAGCTGTAATATTACTGCACGCTGTTTCATCTGATAATGCCAATGCACTGGACTATATCATTAAAGACTTGAAAAAAGAAGGTTACAGTTTTGGCATTATAGGAAAGTAAGTATATTTAATATAAAATAAATAAAATTTGTGGACAACAAAAATGTTTCATTATGCCTTTGAAGTGATATATTATATTAGTGGGGGGAGTTATTCACTCCCCCCCCGGCTACCTGCGACGCTTTCCTCTGCTTGAGGAGCGTCGCTTTTTCTTTTTGGCTGCCAGGTCAATTATTTTCTCTACTATACCTAGCACAGCTTTAATTATATTTAATACCGCTATTACTAAACCCAGCAGCACCAGTAGGGTTTGAAATTTTAATTCTTCCACCCCGGGGTATCATCCCCCTTCCTTTTAACTATATTTAGTATATACATCTAAGTTCGAATATTTTCCATTTTATGGATTTGTTATCTTCTTCACTTATCAAAGCGGCAGTAATGTTATATTATCAAAGGTTTTTGCTTTAGGGTTTAGGATGTGGGGATAGCGCTGAAGCATTAAATGAAATGAAACAGAGTGATTTGGTTAGAGATACATTGGGAGAGCACATTTACAGCTGTTACATGGATGCTGAGCAGAAAGAATGGAACCAGTATGCTGAAACAGTTCACAATTGGGAAATTAAACAGTACTTAGAAAAATTTTAGAATAAAGACTCTACCAGCATATGAATTTAAAAGCTCTCAAGAGGCTTTATTTAAAGTCTCTTGAGAGCTTTACATGCTTTTATTAAAATGATTAGCTCCAGGATGTAACTCAAATAAATAAACGAGTGCAGGGCACTTAAGAATTTAATGTTTGCAAAGTAATAAGTTTCTAGTTTTATTTAATTGAAATGGTGAGATTATATCTATTAAGAATTAAATTAATAAAGAAGGTGATCTGATGGAGAGGGCCGCTTATGTTCTAATGTTTGGGAAGTTTGTTCTTACTGCTGCTGCAGCCATGCTGGCACTGTTTTTTGTACCGGGTAACCCCCTGTACTGGGGAATAGTAATAGGTGCTGCCAGCACCCTGGTAACCTGGCTGGTCAGCGATTACTTAATGTACCCACGCTTTGGCAGCATAACGGCTTCTTTTGTGGATGGAATACTGGGTGTGGCTGTTTTTGCTCTAACTTCGTACTTGGTGCCTGCACTACGCGCCAATAATACGATCTACCTTATTTACCTGTTTATAGTGGGTTTTGGTGGATTTGTTCTGCGCCAGTACCTTGTGCGGAATAGAATGATGCGCAAAGCTCCTGAGGTTTATTAAGGGGCAGCAAACCGGGCATGGGCCCGGTTTATTTTTTGGACTTTACAAAGTTGTTAACTGTTCAGTTGATGCAGTTAACTAATT
>JACDOL010000117.1 GCA_017656165.1 Desulfotomaculum sp. | reverse complement strand
AGCGCGCCAGTACCAGACCTTAAGACTTCTTACCCGGCAGCGTTCCAGTTCATAATCCTTCTTTTTGCGGCTAAAAGATCGTTCCGAACTGGACCGCATACTATATACCCTCTTCCAGGCTTCGGAATTGTGGGGTGTAGGGGTAAAGAAGCGCAGGTCATCATGGGGTTTGGTATACACCGTGCGGCCGTAAGGTGATGGCGAACACGGTGTATCACAACAAACCTGGCTTTTAACCAACTTACTGCCCGCAACTTTGGGACAGCGCCATTTTAAGCGGTTACGGTTTTTCTGGTAGCCCCAGAAAACCATAGAAAAGCCTTTAGGACACAAAGGAATGCCGTAGTCATTAACCTGGATGGGTGGAGCATGCGGTAACTATCCCAGCCCCACCGGGCCTGGGGGTCGGCAAAACGGCGTTTGCAATCACAATTAAAAACACCCTTTTTGCGGCAATCACAAACCTTAACGCCATAAGGGCTGGCACCGGTACGGACAGAAGAACCGTCACCGGAAAGAACCAGAGCAAGCGGGTCGGGTATTAAACCCAGCTCCACCGAACGGTCAACAAAACACCGGGCGAAAACCTCCTGGATCAACCTTTCAGCCCGGAGAGGGAAAGGCTCGCGGCCCTTGACGGCCTGTGCGGCCAGTTTATCTACGATTTGAGGATGCTTGATAAGCCAAAAACGATCAACGAAATCATAAAAAGTGCCGATGCCGGGAGTTTTGCCGGGATCAAATCCGGATAACACAGCAAGAATTCGGTCAGAACGCAATTTTTCAACCTATATAGTAATACTAAACACCTTCTGTTCAGTCATTAAAATGAAAGAGCGCAAAAGATCAACAGGGTCATACACAACAGGTCGTCCAAAATCCGGGAACTGTGGTAACAACGAAGGTATAGCTGGATCTAAATTCAACAGCCAAAGCTTAGTCAAAGACTTGTCGAATGATTTAAGTCTTCTTGGGTTTTCTGCCCAAAGCAGTGGAACCCACTTACGAAGGAATCGGTTGGTACTCCGAATGAGAACGGCAGTAAAAAAAGCAAAAAAAACACCACCCAAGACAGTAGTATGGTAAAAAAATACCATCCATTGCCATTTTGGGGGCGTTTTCAAAAATTCAAGTCTTGTATTTGTTTATTGCTTGGCGTTGAATTTCAATATTTACAAAATACTTCATATTTCTAATGATATTAGCTATTTTTACCCCTGTCGTGTTGGGGGGTGAAAATATAAAAGCCCTCTTTAGAGGGCTTGGTAAAAGTATCTTTAGACTTTCCGAAAATATTCCTAATTTTATAGGAAGGTGATTTTTTTATCGGTGATTTATATCATGTTTAAAGAGAAATTCAAAGTATATAAATATGTTAAAATGCCACCCGTTTTAAAATCCCAGTATTTTATGTACTCCCAGCAGTTTTCCAGCCATTGCTAAAACAGTTACAATTAAAACTATCCTTATCCATTTGTCACCCTTGGCTACAGCAAAATTACTTCCTAAGTATGCTCCAGCAGCATTACCTACTGCCAGAGTAAAACCCAGTATCCAGTTTACTTTGCCGCTGATTATAAATACCAGTAGAGAAGACAGCATGTATATAAAGATAACAAAAACCTTTAAACTGTTTATTTTCACCAGCGACATGCCCGTTATTAAAGATAATGCAGCAATGATAATAAATCCTACACCTGCTTGAATGAATCCCCCGTAAAAACCAACAAAAAAGAACACAAGAATGGCTACCGCTAGTCTTAAAGAGCTAAAATTTTCTTCTTCCTCTTCCTGTTTTTTTAAGAATTTCTTTTCTGGTCTCCAAATTATTAAAACCAGAACCATCAGCATAACCAGGGCCAGTACCTTATTAAATAACTCTTCAGGGAGAGTAATGGCAAATCTAGCACCAATAATGGACCCTAATACAGCAGGAACTGATAAGATAATACTTAACTTGGGATTAAAAAAACCTTTCTTACGGAAGTTTGCAATGGCCACGATATTTTGAACCATTAAAGCTATCCTGTTGGTACCGTTAGCAACGGCCGAAGGAAGACCTAAAAATATAAGCATAGGCATGGTTAATAATGACCCACCACCGCCGACGGTATTTAAAAAACCGGCAGCTATACCTGTTGCTAGTATTAATAAAATTTGTGATACCGTTAATGACAATTTTAATGCTCCTTTCTATTTATCTCAGCACATTTAAAATTATATCATCAGGTTATTTAACGGGTAAGATATTTTTGATATAATTCATTAAGATATTTACAAATTCAACAATCTATACTAGTATATAGTTATAATTAATCTATAAAAAATTTAATATTTTAATTGATGTATAACTCTAGGGGAGCCTAATTATGGCTGAGAGGAGTGAAATTTCCGACCCTCAGAACCTGATCTGGGTAATACCAGCGTAGGGAAGAGTTATAGCATAAAAGTCAATTTATGCCGTAACTCACTATGGTGGGTTGCGGTATTTTTTATTTACAAAAAATTGTAGGGAAGGTGTATATATGACACAGCTTGAGTATGCGCAAAAAGGTATTATCACTGAAGAGATGAGGTTGGCTGCAGAAAAGGAAGGCATTGATCCTGAATATTTAAGACAGGGAATTGCTGAAGGAGAAATAGTACTACCATGCAATATTAATCATAAAAACTGCCAGCCTACAGCAGTAGGTAAAGGACTTTCAACTAAAGTTAATGCCAATATTGGAACATCAGATGCATACCCGCAGCTGGATAAGGAGCTGCATAAGCTGGCTGCAGCAGTTGATGCCGGTGCCCATTCAGTAATGGATTTAAGTACAGGAGGAGATATTGATAAAACTAGAAAAGAAATTATTGCCCACAGTCCTGTGATGGTTGGAACAGTTCCTATATACCAAGCTTTAGTGGAAGCTTCTAAGAAAGGTAAAAGAATGGTAGAAATATCAGAAGAGGAAATGTTTGAAGCCGTTGAAAAACACTGTGCCGATGGGGCAGATTTCATAACTGTCCACTGTGGGGTTACCAGGGAAGTGATAAGTGATTTAAGAGATAACGGAAGAGTTATGGATATAGTTTCCCGTGGAGGTTCCTTTATAACAGCCTGGATACTACATAATAAAAGAGAAAACCCTTTATATGAGCAGTTTGATAGACTGCTTAAAATAGCCAAAAAATATGATGTAACCTTAAGTCTTGGTGATGGCTTAAGGCCGGGCTGTATTGAAGATGCCACTGATTCACCGCAAATAAAAGAACTTATCATCCTCGGCAGCCTGGTAAAAAAAGCAAAAGAGGCAGGTGTGCAGGTCATAGTTGAAGGGCCAGGACATGTGCCCCTTGACCAAATAGAAGCCAATGTAAAATTACAAAAAAGATTATGTCATAACGCGCCATTTTACGTATTAGGTCCTCTAGTTACCGATGTCGCTCCAGGCTATGACCATATTACTGCCGCCATTGGAGGAGCATTGGCAGCCTCTTCAGGGGCAGATTTCTTATGCTATGTCACACCTGCTGAACATCTTGGTCTTCCCACTCTTGAAGACGTCAAAGAGGGAGTTATAGCATCGCTTATTGCTGCCCATGCCGCTGATATAGTCAAGGGGGTTAAAGGGGCACGTGAGTGGGATTTAGCCATGTCAAAGGCTAGGAAGGAATTAAATTGGCAGAAGCAAATAGAGCTGGCTATAGACCCGACAAAAGCCAAAGCTTTACGGGAAGCAAAAAATGATGGTAATCAAGAATGCTGCACAATGTGCGGAAGTTATTGTGCATATAAGGTTGTCAGCAGTTACCTGGGCAGGACAATTAAAGGAAATTGTTAGCATCATAGGG
>JACDOL010000116.1 GCA_017656165.1 Desulfotomaculum sp. | reverse complement strand
TCATATCCTCCACCATAGTAACCCATGTTATCTCTCCCTTCTTATTAATTTACTGACATATTATGCCAACAATTAACTTTTGTTACAATTCTTATCATCTAGATGAATTGGGAATTATAAAGTCCCGCCGCTTAGGAATAAGAGTATTACAGCAATTAACTATTACTTGAAAATCAAAGTAATAATACCTGGGATTTTATAAATTAGACCCCGCTAATTAACCAAAGACCAATAGCGGAGGCTAATTACCGTATCCTGGTGTTCCTAAAAGTAATAGGATAAGAATCAAAACACCGGTGGGAGTTTGTGGTGCCAGTGCAGACGTAATCGTGGCCAGAAACTTTTTAAGATCAGTGGCTGCAGGTGCCGCCTGCTACCTACATATAGTTGAAAACACCGCCAACAATCTTAAAGGCATTGTCACCAGGGATAGCGTTGAAGCATTAAAAGTGCAGAGCAGGTTAAAAGAACTGGCGGAGCTGCTGGGCGTTGGCGGCAGTGGCCCGGTAAATATGCTGTGCTGCATGCACTTAGGCTGGGAATTGCCACCGAGCTATACGGACTTACATTAACCAATTTCTTAAACGATATTATCCTGGAAGAGCCGGAAATCAGGAAAGCAGAAGTTGGTTTTAAAGTGGTCAAACCTGAGTATATAAACATCATGGTTACAGGCCACCAGCAGTCAATGCTGAAGGACCTGCAGGAATTGCTCTCACCTGATTCAGCGAAATCAATGGCCAAAGAAGCCGGTGCCGAAGGCTTTAAAATAATTGGATCCACATGCGTGGGGCAGGACATACAGCTTCGTGCCAATCACTGTGAAGAAATTTTCGCCGGCCATACAGGTAATAATTTTACCAGTGAAGCACTGCTGGCTACCGGTGCTGTAGATTTGGTAGTGTCGGAGTTCAACTGCACAATTCCCGGTGTACTATCTGCCGGCTGTACCAGCGGCGGATTAGAAAACTGCGGACTGATGTCTCCCGGTGCGGCAGAGCTGGCCGGGGATAATCTAAAAGCGGTATGCCAGCAGCTGGGAATCCCGCCCGTACTAAACTTTGGCCCCTGCCTTTCCATTGGCAGGTTAGAAATGGTGGCTGCTGAACTTGCCGAATCTTTAAATGTGGATATACCTCAACTCCCCCTGGTACTATCTGCACCGCAGTGGTTGGAAGAACAAGCGCTGGCCGATGGTGCCTTCGGTTTGGCTTTAGGACTGCCGCTGCACCTTGCCATACCACCCTTTGCAACCGGCAGTGAGTTAGTAACCGAAATATTAATTAAAGAAATGAAGAATCTCACCGGCGGGCAGGTAATTGTGGAAGGAGAAATTAAACCAGCAGCAGACGCGCTGGAAAAAATAATTGCTGAAAAACGCAGTGCTTTAGGATTATAGAAAAATCCCCATCTCAGAATGAGATGGGGTTTCCCCTACTTTTTAGCTCTAATAAAAGCGCTGACCACCGAGCCATTTATTTCTTCCCGTTCAGCTTCTGTCAGGTCCGGCAGTATCCCCGCTGCAGCTTCGCTGGTAAAATCGTAAACCCTGGTAACTTCTACTTCTATACCTGTGAACCCGGCAGCAGCAAGTTTATCTTTGTACTCTTTTTCCAAAAGGGCACCTGCTATACAGCCGGCCCAAGCTAACAGGTCACGCTGTATTTTTTCTGGCAGAGACCTGGTTAACACTATATCCGAAACAGCAAACCTTCCCCCGGGCTTAAGCACCCGGTAACATTCTTTAAATACTTGGTCTTTATCAGCAGATAGATTAATGACACAGTTGGAAATAATGACATCGACACTGTTGTCCGGCAGAGGAATATCTTCAATATGCCCTTTTAAAAACTCTGCATTCTCGATGCCTGCTCTCTTTTGATTAGCTCTGGCTTCTGCCAGCATTTCATCTGTCATATCCAGCCCATAAGCTTTGCCGTTAGGTCCCACCCGGCGGGCAGAAAGCAGCACGTCTAGACCTGCCCCGCTTCCTAAATCAAGCACTATTTCGCCAGGATGTAATTCTGTTAATGCCGTAGGGTTTCCGCAGCCAAAGGAAGCTGCCAGCATATCTTTTGGCAGCCCCTTAATTTCATCTGCTTGGTACAGCCCTCCCGTAATTATATCACTGTCTTTATTTGCTGAACCCCCACAGCAGCACCCACTATTATCTCCACAGCAGCTGCTCTTATTTGTAATAGCCTGGGCGTACTTTTCCCTTACCATCTTTCTAATATCATCAGCCAAGCTTTTACCCCCTTGTCTTTACATCAAAATATTTTGATATAACATGATAAAAAAAATTACTCCAACAGAAACTCTTTTTCCAACTGCTTTAAATATTCTTTAAGGTTTTTGGTATTAATAAAATAAATTTTCCATTTGCCCCGGGGTTCTTCAGTTACCAAACCGGCTTCCGCTAATTCTTTCATATGATAGGAAACCCGGGATTGAATCAGCCCTAATTCTTCCATAATTTCGCAGTTGCATAGGCCGGGACGCTCACCTTCCCGCCCGGGAACGGGACAACAACCCTCCTTACTCCGGGCCAACATCAGCATAATTTTAAAGCGGATTGGGTCACCAAGTGCTTTTGATATTTTAACTGCATCAATCATACTCCTATCATATCAAATTTTTTTGATGTATGCAACATCGTATTTTCGTGTAGCAATGCTTTAATATCAGTTCTATCCCATAGTATCCGCTATATCTTACGCCCCTTTCAATAAAATCTGCCTCACCTAGGTCAACCTGTGCTTCCCAGGAATAATGGTCAAGTGGCAGGTAACCTTTATTATCTGAGTATAGTTCCTTTTTTCTTCTTGCAACATAGTATGCAACTGTTCTGTACGAGGCATTAAAGTCATCCGGGGTGCTGGCAATGGATTTTTTCCATTTTTGGACCTACATTTTTATGTTGCAATTATCTACATTTTTATTATGCAATAAACAACAATTTCAGGACCACTCCGCAGGGAAAGTGTAGATAAAATCCTTAAAAAGTATTGTCGAATTGCCGGAATAGAGAACATTTCAACCCATATACTTCGTCATAGCTTCTGCACGAGATTAATGTCCAAAAATGTCCCAATTCCCGTTATAAGCAAACTTGCAGGACATTCCAATATTCAAACAACAATAAACTTCTATGTCAATGTATCTCGACAAAGCAAAATCGAGGCCGTAAATAAATTAAGTTGCTGATAATTATAAAGGAAACTCGAACTGCTAATAGAAAAGCCATAGCAAAAAATAAAGCTAAAGCTCATTACAGCTTTAGCGGAAGGATCAATCCATCATCGGCATAAACTTGATTACCATAAATTTCCCAACCACCACTTACATCAGAAAAACTGCATGACGTCCTCCCCTCAATAAATTGAGGGGGATTACTGCCCCCTCCTACTCCCCCGATTTTCTAAAAACTAAAATATCAGGTTTATCCATCACACTTTTGCTTTATATCTATCTTTTTGGTCAAAATACTCTACTACAGCAAATCCCGCATAAATACGACCAGAATGGCTTACTCCTTCTGGAATGAAATAACTATCACCTTTAGTATATGTATGTTTTATACCACCTATCACCAAATCAATCTTACCTTCCAAAACTACACCCCACTGGCTTTTATGGGAATGCTCTGGCAAATCAACATCTTCGGAAAACTCCATGAAAATAATTTGGTGGTTCCCTCCTTGAGATAAAAATGCTTTTACCCCTTTTAAAGGAATATCTGCTTCAGGTAAGTTTCTTATTGGTTCTGGAAAAATATTTGGCATGACACTTACTCCTTCGCTTTCTAATATTTTTATACAAAAATAATATACCATTTAAAATAATTCTGTCAATTATATAGAGGCTGCAAAGTTAGTTTCACGACTATGGATGACCTGGTGCAGGTTCTTAAAACCCAGGAAATCACGCGCA
>JACDOL010000115.1 GCA_017656165.1 Desulfotomaculum sp. | reverse complement strand
AGCTCTGCTCTTGTCATGCAAACCCTCCTCATTTAGTGTTTACGAGGAAGATTATTGCATAAACTGGTGGAATGATCTAGGTGGGTACTATTTGAAGCTTACGTCTTTAATATAAAAGGGCATTTTAACTTCCAGTTGAATTGCTGACTGAGCTGCGATAAAATTGAGCTGTGAGCACCGTATTCGATAAGAGAGGTGTAAAAAATGGCCAGGAAAAAGCGAAAACTGAAGCGGAAGCTGCCGTTTATTATTTTTTGCCTGCTGATGGTGGCCCTGTTTGCAGCAGGCTATGCTCTGGTTAGTGAAGTGATTTTACCCAGTGACCATGTGGCTGGTGCCGGTGATAATGATAAGGATAAAGATAATGTTCCCAATATTAAAGGACGCTTAAATTTTCTTTTAATGGGCATGGATGCCCGGCCGGGGGAAACTAAAGCCCGGACGGATACCATGATTTTGGTCAGCGTAGATTCAAAGGCAAACCGCATTGCCATGATGTCCATTCCCCGGGATACCAGGGTAGAAATCCCGGGCCACGGGGTAGATAAAATCAATGCAGCCAACGTTTACGGCGGCCCCGAGCTGGCGACGGAAACGGTATCCAGGCTGCTGAATGTACCTATTGATTACTATGTATTAACCAATTTTGAGGGCTTTAAAGATATTGTGGATGCTGTTGGCGGTGTGGATATGTACGTTGAACAGGACATGCAGTATTATGACCCGGCTGACGGGACCCATATTAATTTGAAAAAGGGCCAGCAGCACCTGGATGGAGATAAAGCCCTGCAGTATGTCCGCTACCGCGGCTATGTCAACGGGGACATTGACCGTACAGCTCACCAGCAGAAATTTCTAAGAGCACTGGCTCAGGAAGTGCTGCAGCCCAGCACGGTAACCAAGCTGCACAAGCTGGTTCCCAGCATTAACAAGGCTGTGGACACCAACCTGGGCCTGACCCAGATGGTAAAACTGGCTAAAGCGGCCCGCAGCTTAAGCAGCACTGATATTGTAACTCAAACATTACCCGGCCGGTTTATGACCATAGACGGCATCAGCTACTGGTATGTGGAACCGGCCCAGGCTCAAAAAGCTGTAGCCCAGCTGTTTGAAGGTAAAACAATGGAAGTTGTACAGGGTGAAACCATTATAATGAATACCAAAAAACAGAAAGAAGAGCCTGAAAGTACGGACCTGGCCCAGAAGGAAACCGGCCCAAGCAGCGGTGAAACAGGAAATGAAGCACCTGGGGCTGATGAGCAGCAGGAAACAGACCAAACACCAACCGGTGCTGATTCAGCAGCAGATAATACAGTTGATGAAGCAGGCCGGGATTTAAACAATAACCAAACAAGTGAAGATGCAAACGCAGGACAGCAGGAACCTGCACAGGATGACAGTACTTCTGAGCCAACTGATGGTACACCATGGCTGCCCCAGGACGGCGGTGCCGGGCAGCAGGATGCTGCTCAGCCTGAGAGCACTTAAATAGAAAACAAAGACTTGATAAGAGATGCCCAGGCACGTTCAGCCTGGGCATTAATTATGTTATTATAAGAGGGGCATATACTTGGTAGGGGGTTAATACCTTGAACAGGCTTATTTTTTTTGTCTTGACAATTATTCTGTTATTTACCGGCTGTGCCGTTGATGCCAAGGAACAAAAGAAATATATTTTATATGTTCCGCTGGATGAACGGCCGGTTAACCTGGATTATGCAGTAGAAACCGTGAAGGCTGCTGGTGAAAACGTACTCGTTCCGCCCGTGGAATACCTGCCCAGCAAAAAAGAACCGGGTAACGTTGAAAAACTGTGGCAGTGGGTGTTTGAAAACTGCAGGCAGGCAGATTATATTGTTTTATCGGCAGATACCATGATGTACGGGGGGCTGACTCCTTCCCGGGTGCACAATATTGATAAGGCTGTACTTAAAGAAAGAGCGGCTAAATTTAACCGGGTAAAAGAGTTGAACCCGGAAGTTAAGCTGTTTGTTTTTGATACCATCATGCGCAGCCACAGGCAGAGCAGCAGCACGGCAGAACCTGAATACTACAGCACTTACGGCAGTGATATATTTAAAACTACTTCCCTTATGCATAAAAAAGAAGTAAAGGGTCTTACCGAACAGGAACAGCAGCAGCTGAAATCATTAACTGCTGCAGTTCCCCGGGAAATAATGGATGACTACCTCCGGCGGAGGGATAAGAATTTTCTGGTTAACAGCCTGGTGATAGATAAAACTTATGCCGGGGTAATAGACCACCTGGTGCTGTGCCGTGACGATACTTCTTCTTACTCGCAGTCCAGCAGGGAATACCGGCTGCTGGCAGAAAAGGCAGCGGACCTGCCGAGAAGCAAATTTACCTCCACGGCCGGGGCCGATGAGATAGGTCTGCTGCTGTTGGCCAGGGCTGTAAATGAGCGGTATGGCAAGCTGCCTGCTGTGTATGTCCGGTACAACGAAGGGGTTGGGGGCGTTACTGTCCCCCGTTACGAAGACTGCCAGGTGTGGAAAAACGTCAGGGATCACTTAAATGCTGCCGGGTGCCTGCCGGCTTACGATCCCGGAAAAGCAGATTTAATACTGGCGGTGAATACCCCGGTGGACGGCATAACCAGGGAAGCAGGCTCACCGCAGAATGCAGTGCAAAATACTGCTCCCGTTAATTCCTTTGTAAGCATAATAAAACATGATATAAACCAAGGCCGGAAGGTGGCGCTGGCGGATGTTGCTTTTGCCAACGGCGGGGACAACAGCTTGATGGCCGCTTTAAATAAAAATGGCCTGCTGCACCGCCTTTCTTCCTACGCCGGCTGGAATACCGCCGGGAACAGCATAGGCTGTGCCCTGTCCCAGGGCATATTATCAGCTTACATGGATAAGGAAGATGCCCTGGATATACTGGCGGTACGCCTTTTGGAGGACTGGGGCTACCAGGCTAACGTCCGGGGTGAAATCCAGCGCCGGATTTTAAAACCGCTGCAGTTAAGCAGGTCTAACCTGGGAACGGGGGAAGGCAGGGTTAAGGCAGAGACAGAAAAACGCCTGGTGAATTTTGCCGGTGAGAATTTAAAGCAGTTTAACATTCAGGATATAGATGCCAGCTTTCCATGGAACCGAACCTTTGAAGTATATCTTAAATTGAATAGAGCTGACAATTAAACCATCATTTAACTAAAGGTAGGGCAGCAGTGCCGGCGAATTATTATACCTGTTAAATTCCGCTTCGGGGGGATGAACATTACCATCTAACTAACATAAATGTCTCGTGGAAAATATATAATATAGATTTAGTTAAGCAGAAAATATATAATTAATATGTGCATAAATTAGTTAACATATAATTATTTGAGGAGGAGTTTAAGAACATATGAGGATTAACGGCTTTATTAAAGTATTCTTGTTAGCTGCCTTATCTCTTGTAATCCTAACAGCCTGTGGGGAAAAACCTGAAGATGCCCGCCATGAGCTGGAGAAAAAGAATATTGAGTACAGTGAAAAAGCCTTTTTAGAGCAGGCTCATAGCGGAAAAACAGAAAATGTAAAACTGTTTGTGCAGGCAGGAATGAAAACTGACGTAAAAGATCACAACGGTAATACTGCGCTGATGCTGGCAGCATTGGAAGGGCATAAGGATACTGTAAAGCTGCTGCTGGAGAAAGGCGCCGACGTTAATGAAAAAAACAACCTGGGAAAAACAGCTTTGTTCTATGCAGCAACTGAAGGGCACAAAGAAATTGTTGAACTGCTTATAGATAAGGGCGCGGATATTAATATTAAAGCTGAAAATGGCAGAACGGCACTGGATTATGCAAAACAAAGAGGTCACCAGGAAATAGTAGACCTCCTGGAAAAAGCCAAAGAGAATAAGAATTAATTAACCGGGCGGGGCCCGGTTAAATTTTTGCAGGTATTTTTATACATCTCGTCGAAATGAAAATGCTGTAAGTGCG
>JACDOL010000114.1 GCA_017656165.1 Desulfotomaculum sp. | reverse complement strand
TAAAAGCGGAACTGGTTAACCACCAGCAATATAAAACACGTGCCCAGGCACGCCGAGACATATTCGAATACATAGAAATTTTCTACAATCGGATAAGACTTCATTCATCATTGGGCTACATGAGCCCGGAAAACTATGAAAAACAGAGAAAAGCAGCTTAACTTATTGTCTAATTTATCGGGGGAAGATCAAAACTACCCTGACATGGTGCATCTTCCCAATGGTCGCAACAAGCAGGGTTCCTATCTTACTTAGTACAGTTTTGCACTCACAATGGCTAGTTTGCAAATTGTTCCAGGGGATGCAGTCCAAAAACAAGTAATTCCCACGGGTAATATAAGATTATATTTAGTGGCTTGAGGAACGTCCTCAAGCTTTTTTACTTAAAGAAATCCTCTATGTATGTTAATATAAAGTCATAATTCAAATATTATCTGAACGGGGGGCAGGAACATTAAACTGAACAGGGTTTTTGTTTACGGTACTTTAATGTCCGGTATGAGCAATCATTATTTAATCCGGCCCTTTGTAAAATGTATTATACCGGGAATGGCTGAAGGAGTTTTATATGACCTGCCTTACGGCTATCCTGCTGTGACCGATGGCTGCGGGGTAGTAAAGGGAGAAATAATGGTAGTACGGTCGATTGAAAAAGTACTTGCAGTACTTGACGAGCTGGAAGACTATTATGGACCAGGGGATGAACGAAACCTATATGTACGTGTTATAAGAGAAGTAAAAACTGGCGGTGGAGATAAGCTGCCCGCCTATATGTATCTGTGGACAGAACCGGGGAAACTGGGCAGCCTTGGCACTTTCATAAAAGACGGCGACTGGAAAAAATACAAGGGAGGCCGGGGCCATAACTAAAAGGTATGCTGAAGTTCAGCTGGGTAAAAAGTTAAAGAAGCTGCCTGTTATAGAGAAGCCGTTTCCCCATGTTGGAGTGCAGTCAAATAAAGAACTGCACGGGTGGTGGCCGGGAAAAAGGGAATGTACAGCTGAGCGGATGCTGGTAAATCCTTATAACGGCTGCACACATAACTGCCCGTTTTGTTATGCCCATGCCATGTGGGGTTACTTCAAACTGTTTCATGAGCAAAAGATAGTAACAGTGTTTGAAGATTTTGACCGGGCAGTGGCTGTTCAGCTTGATGGTCTTAATGTAGCTTCATGCGGCTACCTTTCACCTGTGGCAGACCCATTTCAACCAATAAACCGGCACTTCCGGCTGTCAGAAAAGATAATTAAAGTGTTTATGGAAAGGAACATACCCATAGAGTTTATAACTAAAAATGAAATTCCTGACCAGGTGCTCAGGCTCATTGAAAAGCAGGAGCATTCATTCGGACAGGTTACTATATTAACTCCCGATGAAGAACTGAGGAAAAAGCTTGTACCCGGCGGGGCCAGCACTGAAAAATTGCTTGATAACCTGCGGCGGCTCCGCCAGGCAGGAAATTTCGCAGCTTGCCGCATTGACCCGGTAATACCAGGAATAACAGATAACCCTAAAGATTTAGAAAAGCTGGTGGAAATGGCTGTAAAAGCAGGTGCCCAGCATATTGTTACCAGCTGCATGGATATCCCTAATAAAATAAAGCCATTTATAATTTCTACCCTGTCAAAAATCAATAAACGTATACCCCTGCTGTACCGCGAGCTTTACACTGAGCGGATAGATGGCTGCTGGCATGCTGAAATAAATTACAGGCACAATCTTTTTAAAATAATGGCACAGGTATGCAGACAATATAATGTGGGGTTTGCCCTGTGCATGGAATATGAAATGGTTTACGGGGTGGCAGTGGGCTTAAACCACCGGTATACAAGCACCCGCAACTGTGAAGGTTTAGATGTACCTGTGTACTTCCGCCGGGGGAGTATTTTTGAACCTTTTAACTGTGACGGTGCCTGCCTGCTGTGCAGGGATCCACGGTGCGGCATCCCGGACCTGGCCGGGGGTGGTGCCTGGAAACTAAAAGACTACCGCAGGTGGAGCAGGGAAATAAACCAGCTAGCTTTATTTTAGGATGACCTCCTGTGGGAATATGGTATTGTCATAATATTCAGACATCGAGCATTGCTGGTGTGCAGAAAACCCCGGGGTTGCTCGAATTTTAAAAATCCAGTAAAATCAAGGCTTCCGGGGTTTACAGCTTAAAGAAATTGGTGTAAAATGGCAAATATAAGGTATGATTTTGGAGATGCTCGAAAACCTGGTTTTCAGCCCTTGAATATCAAGGGTTCCAGGGGATGCTGTCAAAAAACAAATAATTCCCACGGGGAACTTAAGAAATGGATATTAACAATCATATTGTAAAATGGGAACAAATATAAGTCAAAAAACAAATAATTCCCACGGGGAACTTAAGAACGTCCATGGTCATGACTCCTCTAAACTGCACACTAGACTATGTGTCAAAAAACAAATAATTCCCACGGGGAACTTAAGAAGAAAAAGTTAAGCAGGGCAGCTTCAGCCCTGCTTTTTCATTAATGCACAAATTTTAAATCCTGGCCAGCTTAATTTGGAATTTCCTGTACAGCCAGTATAACAGAAGAATTTTGTAAATAAAGCCGGCCAGAAGATACAACAGGTATGGCTGGCCTTCGTACATAAGCCAAAAAGCCTTTGCCGGCCAGTAGCTGGGCAGCACACCCAAAAGTATCTGCCACTTGGACTCTATAAAGTAAGCGGCCAGTGGCCCCAGCATTAATATACCCATTGCCTTCATCAAGGCCAATCCTTTCACCTTATTAGAAGCAAATGCTCCCATAAGTGAAAGTACAATGATTGAGAATAATCCAGCCAGAACTGCAGCAGGTAAGACCTGAATTGTAATTGACCTGGCAGTTAGACCGCTGAGCGGTATAAAAGCGAGAATATAGGCGATGTTTAAGGCAAAAGCCAGCACAACCCTGTATCCTATATACTTTTTAATTGGGACGGGGGAGATGCGAAGGGCCATAATTACCTGGTCATCCCGTTCGTCAAGCACCAATAGTCCAAATACCATGCCAAATACCAGGGGCAGTTCTATTTAGGGTGGTACTTTTTCCCGCGTCGCTGGGACCAAGAAAACCCAAAATTTCGCCTTTTTTCTACGCCAAGCGGCGCTGGAACTGTTTCAAGAATTTGGCCCCGGCGGGTGACCATCAATCAAATTGCTAAAAAAGCAGGTGTATCACAGGTAACCATTTATAACCACTTCGACAGTAAAGAAGAATTAGTGCGGGATGTTGTCCGCTATTATTAACTGCAGAAATATGAAGAATACAAGAATATCATTACAAGCGGTGCCGGTTTTCATGAGAAGGTAGAAAAAATTATATTTGATAAAACGGTTAATTTGGGGAGGTTAAACCTTAAGTTTCTGGAAGAGCTGGTTAGCAGCGACGGGGAACTGCAGGTGTTCATTAACAAATACTACCAGCAGAAGACCCTGCCCCTTTTTGTACAGCTTATAGAAGAGGGAAAAAAGAACGGGGAAGTTGACCCTGGTATTCCCATAGAGAGTGTTTTGTTTTATTTGAATGTATTTAAAAAGGGAATTGAGGGGTACCCGGTTTCTTATTTCCTAGAAGAAGGGGAAGGTTTATTAAGAGATTTGATAACTTTGTTTTTTTACGGGGTCAAAGAAAAAATGAAGCACTAAAGGAAAAATATAGAATAATTTTAATGTTAGAACATTGTGTGAATGTATTTACTTTCACAAAACCCCAGGTATAAAATTTAGTAAAAAGTACAGGGGGGATTACAATGAAAAAAAACAAGACTGGCTTATGGTACCCGGTACAAACTCTGCCTCGGAAAAGGAAAGAATGTGATGATTCAATTAAAGAGAAAAATGCGGGAAGCTGGTATCCTGTTCAAACACTGCCTAGACTAATAAAAGGCGCTTAAAGCACAGCTTTAAGCGCCTTATTGGTGTGCCCGGCATGGGCGATGTCTATAGGGTGAAAGTCCCGAACGTTGAAGG
>JACDOL010000113.1 GCA_017656165.1 Desulfotomaculum sp. | reverse complement strand
CGGGCCGGCTTCGTCATGGCCAATTCCGCCAGCGATGCGCGAGGCTCCGAATTGGAAATAAGAAAAAAGCTCATCCAGGACAGGGTTGTCGATGTGATGATAGCCGTTGGTCCGAACTTCTTTTACACAGTTACCCTGCCCTGCACCCTCTGGTTCTTTGACAAGGGCAAGCGGCGGACCGACCGTGGCAACAAGGTGCTGTTCATTGACGCGCGGAACATCTACCGCCAGGTGGACCGGGGCCACCGTTCCCCTCTATTATGAAAACCGTATTCCTGAACTCCAGCTCATTAATGAAGACCTCAACGATGACATTCAAGCCATCATCGACAACGCCGACTTAAGCGAAGAAGCAGAGAAGAAGCTGGAACGAGAATTTGCTCGAGAGTATCACCTGATCACCCGGGACGACCGGCTGGAAACCATTGCCGAAGATATCGTCAAACACTTCATGAACCGTGGAGAGATGGGCAAGGCAATGGTAGTTAGTATTGACAGGTTTACTGCCGTCAGGATGTATAACAAGGTTCAGAAGTACTGGAAAAAGTACATGGATGAACTGCAGGAACAGCTTGCCAAGTGCGAACCTGAAGAAATTTGCCGAAATAAGAAAGAAACTGGAGTACATGAAGGAAACCGACATGGCTGTGGTCGTATCTTCCAGCCAGAACGAGGTTGAAGCCTTTCGGCAAAAGGGGCTGGACATCCTGCCTCACCGCAAACGGATGGTAACCGAAGACCTGGATACAAAGTTCAAAGACCCCGATGACCCTTTCAGGATCGTGTTTGTTTGTGCTATGTGGCTGACAGGTTTTGACGCTCCTGCCGTCAATACGATTTATCTGGATAAGCCCATGAAGAACCATACCCTGATGCAGACCATCGCCAGGGCAAACCGGGTTTTCAAGGACAAAACCTGCGGCACCATTGTTGACTATATCGGTGTGTTCAGAAACCTCCAGAAAGCCCTTGCTATTTATGCCATGCCAACATCAGGCGGAAGAGTGGATACACCGGTTAAAGACAAGTCGGCGCTGGTTGAAGAGTTGAAGAAAGTTATAGCAGAAAAGACTGCTTTTTGTAATGAGAAGGGCATTAATGTGGACCGGCTCTTAAAGGCCAGGGATTTTGAACTTGTAAGTCTATTGGACGATGCTGTTGAGTGTCTGGTAGTGAATGATGAAACCAAACAGAGGTTTCAATCCTTAGCGAGGAATATAGTTAAACTCTATAAAGCTATTTTACCTGACCCCAAAGTTTCTGAATTTGCCAAGCAGAAAAGCCTTTCCAGCTGTTTATCAAATAAAATCCGGGCACTAACACCCCCTGCCGACATCACAGAAGTAATGGCTGATATTGAGGAAATTCTTGACCAGTCTATTGCCAGTGAAGGATATATCATTCACGAAGACCCTGCCGGGTACAATACGAAAGTTGATTTGAGCCAGATTGATTTTGAGACGTTGCGAAAGTTCTTCGAAAAGTCCAGGAAACATACGGAAGTTGAAAAACTAAAAGGGATGATCAATGCCAAACTAAACAAGCTTGTGCGCCTGAATAAAAGCAGAATTGATTTTGCCGAGAAGTTTCAGAAAATGATTGATGAATATAACAATGGAGCACTGAATGTTGAAATCATGTTTGACAAGCTGTTAGCTTTTGCAAAGGAGCTGACCGAAGAAGAAAAGCGTGGTATAGCAGAACAGCTCACCGAGGAAGAGTTGGCCCTGTTCGATATCCTTACCAAACCTGAACCGAAACTGACTAACAAAGAAAAGAATCAGGTAAAGAAGGCGGTGAGAGAACTTTTGGAAACCCTAAAGAGGGAGAAACTGGTTCTCGATTGGAGAAAACGCCAGCAAACCAGGGCAGCAGTTCTGATAACGATCCAAGATTATCTTGACCGGGAACTGCCGAGAGCAGATACCCCAGAAATATTCAATCAGAAGTGCGACCTTGTGTACCAGCATATTTATGATTGTTATTATGGTGCTGGGCATAGTATATACAGCCGGGCAGGCTAGAGGCAGAGTATTGGGCAAAAGTACGGACTATTATATCGGACTTTGAAAAACAGCGTAAATGTATGGAAGAGGATCAGAAGCTGCTGGCTGTAAATGTGCCAGACCAATAATCATAAAAGAAAGCTTGTAGGCGAGATTTATCGCCAGAGCTGAGATTGATTTTTATAATTGATATGTATAAAAAAATCAGAAAGAAAGGTAATGAAAATGATATTTGCTCAAAATACACCAAACAATGCAGGGGTAGCTATATATGGTGATTATATGGACTTTGAAAAGCTTTATGAAGCCTTGCATACCGTATTAGGTGACGAAGATGAATTTGTTGAATGTGA
Source organism: Desulfotomaculum sp. (assembly GCA_017656165.1). Lineage (GTDB taxonomy): Bacteria > Bacillota > Desulfotomaculia > Desulfotomaculales > Desulfohalotomaculaceae > Desulforadius. The sequence goes on along the minus strand of JACDOL010000113.1, from coordinate 1,762 downwards.
AGCTGCCCGCATAAGAGTATTAGCTTTTTGCTACGATATACGTCATGCCTTGATGGGAGACAGGGAAATAGAATTTATAGACAACGGCATTGATGAAGAAAAAAAGAAGCGTATGTCGCTGCTTACCCCAGAAAAAAACGTTTATTTTAAAATATATGTATTATGGCCGGAGATGCTGTTTGTTACCATAGCGCTAAATGAATTTTTGGAACTTTATGCGCAAAAATTGGCTAAAACAAAATACAGCAACAGCTTATTTACTGAAAACAAAGTCATCTGGGATAGTTCCATAGCGCAGGTTCGTATGCTACAAGCCGCTGTAGCAGGATGCCTAAAACAAACCGTATCAGAAAATGTTTATGCCAGGATGCTAAACATAATGAATGGAAGGTATGTATTTGTTGACAGATACATTACCCAGTATTTAGATATCCTCAATAACCGATTTTTAAGGATGAAAAAGGAAAATCGCGTGAAGAATTTATCAAATATCGCCAAGCGAATTGTAGAGCGTGGACCGGAATACCGTGAATTAGAAACCGAACTAATGGAAGAGGCAAAGAAATATAACTGCAGTGTAAATGACCTGAGATTGGATTTGGATTTTCCTGAAGAGATTGAGTGGTAGGAACAGATAAATAATACGCCTAATCGTCGGCTTACAAGTGTTGCACCCAGCTAATCAGCTGGGTGAGGATTGAAACATTCCGAACATCTTAAAAAACTATAAAATAGAATATGGAGTGAGTTATATGTATAAAAAACTATTAACAGAGAAATTCTTTAATGACAATTTAGATGAAGGAATAAGTGCACAATCTTTATTCTATGCAGAACTTGATATTCCGAATATTAGGGAAATAGCAGAAAATATTGTAAGATCGATGACTGATAGAGGAATGTAAGAAGCTAAAATGATAGAGAGAGAAAAATAATCCGTATGTGCTTTTGAAAATGCTGCGTGGGAAATGTGATGTTTTAAATTCTGAACTATTGCATCAAAGAGGTTTAATAACAAAATGTCGGAGAAATTATACGGATGAGCTGGTTGAAATTTTAGATAAGATAAGAAGCCCATATGCAGCCTCATTAATTTGCATAACATTGGGCTTCATAGGAGATGAACGAGTTATTCCTCTTATACAATAAATTTTTGGAACTAAAAACAATATATCGACATGAATCTTATGTCCATGGGACTGTATAAATTAAAGGAAAGATTTTATGAATCTAATTAAAAGATGTATGCATATATTTTTGATGGGCCAAGCCGATTTATAGAGGCCCGACCTTTAAAAAGGTAAATCGCTTTCACCAAACTCAACTTCTTTTGTTTCTTCACAAGACATTTTTTCAACGGCTTTATCCCATGTTTCGAGAAGCCCTTCCTTTAGAAAATATGTAGGGCTGCCGCACAGTTCATAGAATCGTACCAAAATGAATTATGGTACAGTAAAATGGTTCAATGCTGAAAAAGGATTTGGTTTTATTACGGTTGATGGTGGAGAAGATGTATTCGTTCACTTTTCATCAATAGTATCAACTGGTTTTAAGACTTTAAACGAAGGTCAAAGGGTAACCTTTGACTTGGAAAAAGGTAAGCGTGGCATGCAAGCAGCTAACGTTTGTATTGCTTAAATTTCTACGTGGGAAGCTGTCTCTTTATGAGGCAGCTTTTTTAATTCATATTAAAAATTTACCAGGAGGCTGACAAAAAATTGTAATCAAAAGGAATAGGGGAATTTTTGTTGAATAGTAACAA
>JACDOL010000112.1 GCA_017656165.1 Desulfotomaculum sp. | reverse complement strand
TTATGCCTTCCTTCAACCTTTGATTTTTGCGGCTTAAGAGTTATGCAAATTCCTTGATTAATAAAAAAATGATAATAATGTTAAACTATGTTAAAATTTGTAAAGTTTGCCTAAGTATATTCTTAGTATAAAAATTTATTAGTAAAATTTATTTTAGTTTAATTATTCAGAAAAAGAGGATTTTCTTGTTCCATTGTCTAATTTAAAACTTACCAGTACAACTATAATCAAGTGTAACCATACGTGAAATTATTCTCTAATTCAGAATACCTTATTGAAACAAAGTTATGCTCTTTTTGTTTAATTTTACCAGTCTTTTGTTTCTAATATTCTTAATATTCTATTTTGTAAAATTTGCAATTTATTTTTTATTTTTTTGGCAAATAGTCAAAAAATCAAAGGCGGAGGTGGAAAATTCTATGGATAAACAAAAGGCACGCACCATAGAAATCACCAGGCGCGGTTTCCTTAAAATGTTTGGAAGCCTGGGCCTGGTAGGTGCTACAGCAACCCTTGCAGGTTGCTCTAATGAGCCTATGGGCGGCAAAGGATGGCTGCCCCAGCAGTACCAGGTTCCTGGTAATTATCCTTCCCAGGTACGGGGACGGATTCCAATTGACCCAATGAGTCCATCTATTACACGGGACGATGAAAAATGTATTCTTTGCGGCCAGTGCCTGGAAGTCTGCGAAAAAGTACAAACTGTTTTTGGCCACTACGAGCTGCCAATTAAAGATGAAACAATTTGTGTCAACTGTGGACAGTGCACGCTCTGGTGTCCCACCGCGGCCATCACCGAAAAAGATGATACAGACAGGGTGCTGGCAGCAATTGAAGACCCAGAAACAGTAGTGGTTGTTCAAACTGCACCTGCCACCAGGGTAGGACTGGGTGAAGAATTCGGCCTGCCTGCAGGTTCATGGGTGGAAGGCCACCAGGTTGCTGCATTGAAAAAGCTGGGTTTTGATTATGTTTTTGATACCAACTTTAGTGCAGACCTGACAATCATGGAAGAGGGTACAGAGCTAATTCACAGGATACTGGGTAAGAGCGACAAACCGCTGCCCCAGTTTACTTCCTGCAGCCCCGGTTGGGTTAAGTTCTGTGAGTATTATTACCCGGACCTGCTGGAGCACATGTCATCGGCAAAATCACCACAGCAGATGCTGGGTGCCTTAATTAAAACATATTTTGCCAAAGAAAAAGGAATTGACCCCAAAAAGATTTTCTCCGTTTCAATAATGCCCTGCACCGCTAAAAAGTTTGAGTGCACCCGGCCGGAAATGAACGATTCGGGTCATTACCACGGCGATGAATCCCTGCGCGACGTGGATGCAGTGCTTACCGTTAGGGAACTGGCCCGCATGATTAAAAAGAAAGGTTTAGACCTAACTAAGCTGCCGGAAGAAAAGTATGACCGCTTAATGGGTACAGGATCAGGCGCCGGCCTAATCTTTGGTGCAACCGGTGGTGTTATGGAAGCCGCTGTTCGAACAGCATATTTTGTGCTTACCAAGCAGGATGTCCCTGAAGGCCTGTTTAACTTGAAACCTGTCCGGGGGCTGAAAGGTGTAAAAGAAGCATCCCTAGAAATCCCAGGCGTAGGCACATTAAGAGTGGCAGTGGCTCACGGCTTAAGCAATGCCCGTATTTTAATGGACGCTGTTCGCCGCGGCGAGTCACCATACCACTTTATTGAAATTATGTGCTGCCCTGGCGGGTGCATCGGCGGCGGGGGTCAGCCTCGTACAGCGCTTCCTCCCAGTGACGAAGTGCGAGCTAAGCGTATTGCCAGCCTGTATGAAAAAGATTCTTCTTACAAGCTGCGCTTAAGTCACGAAAACCCAGAAGTATTAGAGCTGTACGAAAAATTCTTAGAGCACCCAATCAGTCATTTAGCTCATGAACTCCTACACACCGAATATACTGACAGGGGCAGTAAGCTGAAGCCTATTGATACCAGCAAGAAAAAGTTAAGTTAACGAAAATGTCCGGGAGGTGAAAATATATGAGTAAAGGTGTACTGGTTGACTTAACCAAATGCGTTGGCTGCGGAAGCTGTACCGTGGCATGTAAGCTGTACAACGACAATAAATACGAAAAAGATAAACCTGCCATTGGCATGAATGCTACACTGACAGACCAGAACTGGACTGTGGTTTCGGCTAAACAAGTTAAAAAAGAAGGGGAACCGGTTTGGCGTTTTGTAAAACAGCAGTGCCTCCACTGCGAGGAACCGGCATGTGCTTCGGCCTGCTTTGCCAGGGCATTCCAAAAAACAGAAGAAGGTCCCGTTATTTACTACCCGCACCTGTGCGTAGGCTGCCGCTACTGTATGCTGGCCTGTCCTTTTGATATTCCCAAGTACCAATGGGAAAAATCCTTCCCGCTGGTTACCAAATGTCAAATGTGTTCAGGCAAAGTGGCTGAAGGTGAAGCCCCAGCATGCGTCAGCGTATGTCCCACCAACGTTATGACATTTGGCGAACGGGATGAGCTGCTAGCACTGGCAAGAAAAACCATTGAAAGCGACAGCAGATACGTTAAACATATCTATGGTGAAAAAGAAGCTGGCGGTACCAGTTGGATTTATATATCCGATGTGCCTTTTGAACAGTTAGGTTTCCGCACTGATGTACCTATTACACCGCTGCCTGAGTACAGCGAAGGCTTCTTAAAGTACACACCGTATGTAATTGTTGGCTGGGGTTCATTGTTAACCGGCTTGTACCTGTATACAAAGCGGCGTAATAAAATTGCCCAAGAAGAGAAGAAAAATATTAATGCATAAAAGCACCTGATTAAATGGTAAGTTAGTTTATAATAAAGGGGGTTACTATCTTGGCCACTACAAATGCTCAAGGTTGGAGTTTTCGAATAACACCGGTCAGAATTCTGCTGTTTATTCTGGCTGGTTTGGCTGCCGCCATTGCAGTTTGGCGTTTAGTTGTAGGTTTAGGGCCAACCACGAATTTAAACGACCAGTGGCCCTGGGGTTTGTGGATCGGTTTTGACGTCCTGGTAGGCGTTGCCCTGGCCGGTGGTGGTTACAGTACTGCTCTTATAGTTCACATTTTACACATTGAAAAATTTAATGAAATCGGCCGCAGCGCCATGCTGACTTCACTGCTCGGTTACCTGCTGGTTATGGCCGGCTTATTCCTGGACATCGGTCAGTGGTTTAACTTCTGGCGTCCTTTCGTATCATGGGGTTATCACTCCGTACTGTTCGAAGTATTCTGGTGCGTATCACTGTATACCACGATCCAGGTTCTCGAGTTCGGTGAAATAGCTACCGAAAGGGTTGCCAAGCCGCTGCATAAATTCTTTGTAAAAATTATGCCCTTCCTGCTGATTGTGGGTGTATTACTGCCGACTATGCACCAATCTTCACTGGGAGGCCTGTACTTAATTGAAGTAGGTAAACTTCATCCTATCTGGTGGTCACCATTTATCCCGCTGTTCTTCTTAATGTCATCCTTCTTTGTAGGCCCTGCCATGGTGGCTGTAGAAACATCACTGGCAGGTAAAGCGTACAACCACCAGGTAGACCTTAAAGTACTTAGAGGCCTGGCCAAAATCGGCGGTACTCTAATGGTAATTTACCTGGTACTTAAATGCATTGACTTTACAAACCGTGATGCCTGGCAGTATGTATTTGCCGGCGGTTTAGAAACCAACATGTTCCTGCTGGAAATTATCGGCGGTGTAATTATTCCCCTGTTTATCCTTGTCAGCCCTTGGGGCAAAACTAGAAGCGGTCTAGTAACTTACGGTGCCTTAACAGCACTTGGTGTAGTATTAAACCGCTTAAATGTAGTAATCACAGGTATGGTTAACTACTATGGTCCCGGGTACTTCCCGGCCTGGACAGAACTTGCAGTAAGCGTAGGCCTGGTTTCCGGCGGTATACTTGTTTACTGCTTTATTGTAGAAAATTTCAATATTCTTGGTCATCATGAAGAGCACGATGCTGCGTAGTTAGTTAAAATACCGGGGCTTTACGCCCCGGTATTTTTTTATTTATAAAAACACAAAATACAATTACTTGGAGCAGAACAGCATGATAGGAGCTGACCCATGAATAATAAAAAAATAAATTATTAAAGAAAGCCCAAACTTTAGAAATTAA
>JACDOL010000111.1 GCA_017656165.1 Desulfotomaculum sp. | reverse complement strand
TATGGAAATATTAGCTGTTAAGACTAGTTGTCCAAATTTAGGGGGTCAGCCCGCCAAAAAGACGTTCAATGCGTCCTTTAGCCTGGGGTGAACGAGCTTTAATATGATTGAGTAAGTGGCGCTTTTTTACCGGCTAGTTCATCTTCAATTGAAAGTTTTTCGGATTTGGGAGAATTAAAAATTGAATGCCTGTCACTGTAAATGGACATAGGAACACCATAGTTAGTAATTAGCTGTTGCATAACTTCAAAATAGCCGTCAAGGTCTTCCTGGTAGCGGAAGGTAGCTCCCAATACCTTCCCTGTAGCATCATCAATAGCTGCGACAAGAGAAAGCTCAGGGCCTCTATCTTCCAGCCAGGCATGTGGGCTGGCATCAATTTGGATTAGCAGACCTTCTTGTGGCATTCGCTCCCTAGAACGATAACGTTTGGTTGGTTTATGCTTACGGCTGCTTTCGATACCAGCTGCCTTTAAAATTCTACGAACAGTAGAAACGCTGAGATTAATACCTTCATGTTCTGCTAACAGGTCAGCAAGATGACTGTAATTTGCTCCGTGATACTTGGTTGTAGCTAAATGAACTACCTGTTTTTTAAGTGAATCAGGGATAGCATGCTTGGGTTTACGGCCTCGATTTTTATGAGCAAGAAAACCTATACCTTCTTCTTTGACCCCCTTTTTTAATCTTTTCACGTGACGCTCACTCAAGGCCAAAACTTCGGCAGCTTCTCTGATTGTCATGGTACCATCAATAACTTGAGTAATAACAACAGCCCTATGAGTTTCTTTTTTGCTCAAAATAATCCTCTCCTTACTCATAGGGACATTTTCTCAGAACAATTCTATAGTGACAATATCACAGATTAATAACAGAACGTTAAAAAATTGTTGACTAAGAAAACTTGTTATGCTATATTAATAACTGTCGCAGGGCACAAAAACATAAAACAAGGGCGGTTAGCTCAGCTGGGAGAGCACCTGCCTTACAAGCAGGGGGTCGGGAGTTCGAGCCTCTCACCGCCCACCATACAAAAACCTGTGGTTTAGACCACAGGTTTTATTAGTTTGCCCGGCATGTCTGCCGAGCCGGTGGGTTGAAAGAAACCCTGTCACCTAACCAGCGGGAAGACAACCCGTAGGCAAGGGCGTCACTGGCAACGGTGGGGTCTGGGGGAAGCCGAAAGGGAACTTGGAACATAGCGAAGGGGCGAAGATAAACCAAAGTGTGCAACCAAAGAAGCGACTGGCGGGAAGAGAAGATAACCGGGGCTGAAATGCCGAGGGGAACGTTAAAGCCGGGGTTGACGAGCCTAATTGCTTAACGTCTGCTCAGGCGGAGTACTGCAAATAATTTCCGGTAAGATTGCCACAGAGCTAGAGACGCGTGAAACTGCAGGAAGAAACCGCCGCGAAATCGGCCGGGGCGATCCTGCCATAGGGCAGCAGCTAAATCAGAGCAGCAAACTGCAAAACGCTATTGAGAGGCTCCGTCTCCCTCGCAACCTGGATGTAAACCATGGTGTCGGGTAATCCGCTTTTGTCGTTTAAGGTTTCTATGAGCTATTTAAACCCGGCGATTGTGTGCGGCAGTTTTAGCTCTATCGCGTCAGCGCTCTGCTGCAAGCGCTGCAGGTGTTCTTTCAGGCCGAACAGCTTGCCGGTGTAAGAGCGTACCACTTCATAAATCCCGTCGCCGAAGATAAATCCCCGGTCGTTGGTGGATATGCTGGCTTCACCGGCCTCAAAAATTTCATCATTAAGATACGTTAACTCAACAAAAATGCCCATATTAAAGCTTTTATTTTGTGATGGAGACGGTGGTTTGTATGATTTACCGCCGGTTGAACTGCACCAGAAAATGCAAAAAGTTCAGTCGCCTATAACCGGGCCCCGGTGCCAATTGTGCTAGCGTGATGCCTGGCCCGGCGGGAAAGCCAAAAAGGGTTTCGGCCACTTGCTGAAACCCCTTCATTAAGCAGTGAATCGTTGTTTGTCTAAGCGTTCGTATAAAGGTTTTCCGGTTATGGTTTGATGTAAGCATAGCCTTCAGCCTGTCTTTTGGCAATCTCCGTTATGCCCGCCGGAACTACCGTTACAAAGGAAGGCAGCGCGTTCTCATCTAAGGATTGTGCTCTGAGAGCGTTCCGGCAGGCCGCAAATTTTACACCCATTTCAGCCAGCTTTGACATCTGGTCAATGATATCGTTTTCATTTGCATTCCCACAACCGGCCGCAGCCCGGCAGCTGCCTTTCGGACTAAAACACCTGTCAGCATAGGCAGACACCGCGGCACCGTTGGCCACAACTTCAATATCTACATTCTCCTGTCCCGCGTCATTAATAAAATTTGTGATGTTCAACAGTGCCCTTTGCCATCTTTCAGTCTCGTTTACATGGAAAAGAACCTTCATCCTGGCCATTAACTATACACCTCCAATCATATTCTTGCCAATCAAAAAATGAAATTAAAAAAGATATAAACTCTTCTATTGCTGATGTCCGGGAGCTGTTTTTATTATATATCATATAAAACTCCCGGGCCAGAGAAACTCCTTCGATCCTAATAGAAACAAGAGTGCTCAATTTTAACTCCTTTTGCACCGCCCATTTGGAAATAATTGTTGCACCAAACCCGGCTTCCACAGCTTTTTTTACTGCTTCTGTGCTTCCTAATTCCATAACCACGTTTAATGCAGATAGATTCACTCCTGCCTTTTTTAACCTGTCTTCGGTTATCTTTCTTGTGCCTGACCCTTGTTCTCTCAAGACAAGGGGCAGCGCTACAAGTTCATCAATTGAGATAAACTTCTGTCCGGCTAAGGGATGATCGGCGGGAAGTACAACAACCAGTTCGTCTTTCAGAAAAGGTTTTACAATTAACTCAAGGTTTTCGACACGGCTTTCCACAAGTCCCAAGTCCAGTGCCTGGTTTAATACCAGCCTAACTATTTGTTCTGTGTTGGTCACCTGCAGTGAAACCCTTACCTGTGGATGTTGTTTTTTAAAGCACCCCAGAATTTGCGGAATCACATATTCACCCAAAGTAAAACTTGCTCCTACCGATAAAGTGCCTCGTATACAGCCGGTGAGAGCGGAAATATCTTTCTCTGCTTCATCTAGCAATGCCAGGATTTTCACCACATATTCATACAAAATACGACCGGCTTCTGTGATGGTTACTTGCTGGGTGTTACGATCAAACAATCTTGTGCCAAAATAATCCTCTAATGATTTGATATGCATGCTGACTGCCGGTTGAGAAATAAACAGGGCTTGTGCAGCACCGGAAAAACTCTTTTTATCAGCAACTGTTTTGAAAATATGGAACTGTTGGTATAAATTCAATACATTTTCCTCCTTTTGACAACCAGAACGGGAACGTCAGATGCTTCAACTACAGCTTCGGCAATGCTTCCTAATGCTATTTTTTTGATTCCTGTTAAGCCGGTATTTCCTGTAACGATTAAGTCAGCTCCTTCTTTTTCAGCAATGTTAATGATTTGTTTTACGGGATTGCCGCGTAAAAGAAGCAATTTCACATTTATACAGTTTGCTTTACCATATTTACGGGCAAGCTTTAAGCCTGCTAGTCCACAGCGAATTCGTTTAGTCTTTTTGGCCAGCAGTTCCCATTCGTGATCCGGGATGATTGCATCTTCTCCATCGGGATCGACAAATATAGCAATTATTTCTGAGCTGCTCCTTTTAGCAAAACCCATGGCATATTTAGTTGCTTCAACGGCCGGAGCAGAACCGTCCACTGCCAGGACAATTCTGTTAATGGGTGTATCCACAGCCTCCGGTTGAGTTTTGGTCAACAGTTCTTCTGCTAACTTGCTCAACATTTTAAAACCTCCCAACCTTAAAAATGCAGGGTATAAATAGCTAAAAAGCCGGTAACTGAAATAACTAGGGAGCCAATAAACCCGATAAACAGCGACTTTATTCCCATGCGCTTAAACATAACAAGATCTACGCTGAGTCCCATGCCTGCCATTGCCATTATCATAAGAAGACTGCTTATGTGAAGCAGCGCAGAAGCAAGATCATGAGGAATTAAACCAAATGTATTGAGACAACTCAGGCCGAAAAAGCCAAAAATAAACCAGGGAATTGACAGACCCTGCCATCCAGCGCTTTGTTCCTTCTCTCTATCCCTCAGGTTAAACCAAAGGCTAATCCCAAGAGTAACGGGAATTAATAATGCCACCCGGCCGAGTTTGGTTAAAATAG
>JACDOL010000110.1 GCA_017656165.1 Desulfotomaculum sp. | reverse complement strand
CTACATTTGCCGGCTATCGTTTTCCCCGGTAAATACCTCGGCTGGTTGTTATCCACAAATCTATAAAAGCATACTTCCCGGTGTGTATACTTTATGCTTCTATCCCGGGCAGAGGAATATACAATTATATGTAGAATAGTTATTCAATTAAGAAGATTTATTACATTTATGACGGGGTGGCATATTTTGAAATTAAGAAAACAGCAGCAGGGAAATACAGTTCTTAAATTTATTCTGCTCCAGGCTGCCGCCTTGGCAGTAATGCTGTGGTTAGGCCAAGACTGGCAGGTTATACTGGTTCTTATGCTTTTGAATTCACTGACCTTTTACCTGGTGATAGTTCATCCCAACCTGCACCGGGTGTTGACTGTAAGAGTTGACCCCAAGTCCTTTGACCGCAGTCTGCAGATTGCCAATGAAACCCTGCCTTTTTTAAGAAGGGGATTAAACAAAGAAACCGCCCAGCATACAGCAGAAATTATTCAAAAAATCAGCGATGTGCCGGCAGTGGCAATAACTGACCGCAATTACGTGCTGAGCTTTATAGGAGCAGGCTGTGAAAGGCACCCCCCGGGAGGAACAATTATTACCAACGCCACCAAGGAAGTTATAGCTACCGGGCAGTTAAAAATTATTGAAAAAAAAGAGGATTTTAACTGTCCCTACCAGGATAAATGCGATTGCCCGCTGGAATCTGCCGTTATTGCTCCCTTAAAATGCAAGGGTGAGGTAATAGGTACCGTGAAGCTGTATCAAACCAGGGAGGGCGAAGTGCCATCAAACCTGGTTAAATTGGCAGTAGGAATAGCCCAGCTGCTGGGAATACAGGTGGAGCTGGCTGAACTGGACCGGCAGGCCCAACTTGTAACCAGGGCAGAACTGGATGCCCTGCAGGCTCAAATTAACCCCCACTTTTTATTTAATACTTTAAATACTATCAGCATGTTTATTCGCACAAATCCTGAAACAGCCAGGCGTCTTTTGAAACGGTTGGCGGCATTTTTCCGCCATTCACTGAAGCGCCGGGGGCACCTGGTTACTTTTGAAGAGGAACTGGAATACCTTCATCACTACCTGGTGCTGGAAAAAGCAAGGTTTCGTGAAAAACTGCGGGTAAAAAGGGATATTGACCATCAGCTTCTTAAATATAAAATTCCAGTGCTGACACTGCAGCCCCTGGTGGAAAATTCCATTCGGCACGGTATTACACCAAAGATGGAACCGGGAACGGTAAAAATATCTGCGCGGTTGGCAGGCGACGAAATGCATATTGAAGTCCAGGATGATGGGGTGGGCATTGAACCGGAGGTAATGTCAGAGGTGTTTAAACCCGGGTTTGGTTCGGGCAGCGGTGTAGGTTTAAGTAACGTTCATGAGCGGTTGAAAATATTATTTGGAGATGAATACGGGCTGACAATAACCAGCACGCCCGGGCAGGGAACTACGGTGTTTGTGAGGATTCCGCTTATTAATGATACTTCCGAGAAGGGGGGAGAAAAGAGTGAAATTAAGAGCACTTATAGTGGACGATGAGTATCCCGCCCGGCAGGAACTGCGGTACCTGTTAAGCAACTTTGATAATATAGAAATAGTGGGTGAAGCCACAAATGCCAATGAAGCCCTGGAATTAATAAAGGCTTTGGAATACCATGTGCTTTTTTTGGATATTTCCATGCCCGGAATGAGCGGACTGGAACTGGGAGCAGCTATACAAGAGCTGCCCCACCGGCCCAGGGTGGTTTTTATAACTGCTTATGATGAACACGCCCTGCAGGCTTTTGAAGTTAATGCAGTAGATTATATTTTAAAACCGGTGGAAGAGCAGAGGCTGCGCAAGGCTGTGGAGAAGGTTGTAAAGTCATTCCAAAAAACCGAAGGAGATAAAGACAATGATCAACAAAAGGATAATAAAAATAGTACAGAAAAAGGAAAAGTTTCCAGCGGCAGCGAGCTGAAAATAGACCGCATTCCTGCAGAAAAACAGGGTAAAACAGTACTGGTAAACATGTCAGATATTTACTATGCTTTCACTGAAAGCGATTATGTTTATTTAAAGACCGGCAGGGATAAACTGCTTACCAGGTTTACCCTTAAAGAACTGGAAGCAAGACTGAACCCGGAAATGTTTTTTAGGGCGCACCGCTGTTACATTGTGAACCTGCGCAAGGTAAAGGAGATTGTGCCATTTTTTAATGGTACGTATACCCTGGTTTTGGAAGATGAAGAAAAGAGTGAGGTGCCAGTTTCTAGGGCCCAGGCCAAAAAGCTGCGGAAAATTCTAGGCTTTTAGTCCCATCCCTCTACTAAAGATTGACAGTTCCCTAGTAGGGGGATATTTTATTAGTAAATAGTATGAATTACAGAAATCGGAGGGTTTTTGTTGATAGCAGGTATAGGTACGGATATTATTGAAATTGAACGGGTGGCTGAAGCCGCCGGCAGCCCGCGCTTTTTAAAACGTATATACACAGATAAAGAAAGAGATTTATGCCTTAAACGCAGAGATCCTTATCCCTGCTTGGCAGGACGGTTTGCAGCCAAAGAGGCAGTGCTGAAAGCGCTGGGTACCGGCCTGGCTGGATGCCGCTTTACAGATGTGGAAATTCTGCCGCTGAGTGAAGGCGGACCGCCTGTGGTTGTGCTGCACGGTGGAGCGGAAAAAATTGCTTTAGAAAAAGGGATAAAAAATGTTTTGATCAGCATATCTCACGACCGCAGCAGGGCAGTGGCTTTTGCTGCAGCAGTGACGGGGAGGGGAGACGCAGAATGAGGGTAGCAACAGCTGCAGAAATGAGAGAAATTGACCGGAAAGCAATGGATAAGTACGGGATACCCGGGATAGTATTAATGGAAAATGCTGGAAGGAGAGTGGTGGAGGCAGTTTGCCGCCACCTTGGCGGTGATGTTAAAGGTAAAGTTATTACAGTCTTTGTAGGAAAGGGTAATAATGGGGGAGACGGCCTGGTGGTGGCCAGGCACCTTTTGAATATGGGTGCCGATGTAAGGGTTCTGATGGTGGCAGATCCAGAACATTTAAAAGGGGATGCTGCTGTTAACCTGGATATTTGGAGGAAAATGGGTCAAAAAATTTACCCTATTTACAAACCTAATGGTATTAACCTGGTAAAAGTATCGTTAATGAGTACTGATCTGATAGTTGATGCCATATTCGGCACCGGGTTCAGGGGAACAGTAAATGAAAAGATTGGCCGGGTTATACAGCTAATTAATGCCAGCGGGGCCCCGGTGATTTCGGTAGACATCCCGTCAGGGTTGGAAGCTGACACCGGAAGAATAGGAGGGCAGTGTGTTAAAGCTGCAGCCACTGTCACCTTTGGGCTGCCCAAGCTGGGAATGGTTCTGGAGCAGGGGGTTAGTGTTACAGGCAGGATGGAAGTGGCTGATATATCACTGCCCAAGCCGCTGTTGTCTGACACGAGGATTAAGAGGTGGCTTTTAAGTAGAGAGGTAGTAAGCCGGTGGCTGCCTAAGCGGCAAGCTGATGCCCACAAGGGAGATTTTGGCCGGGTTTTAATAGTGGCCGGATCGGTGGGGATGGGCGGTGCAGCCATGCTTACCGCCAGGGCTTGTTTGAAATCCGGTGCCGGACTGGTAACCCTGGCGATACCGGAACCACTGCATGATGCTGTGGCCGGCAGGATACCGGAGGTTATGACTCTGCCGCTTCCTCATGCCGGGGGAGCGCTTTCAATGGAAGCGTTAAATGCCCTGCTGGAAAAACAACAAAAAATTGATGTTTTAGCCATTGGGCCCGGACTTTCACAAAGTGATGAAACTGTTAAGCTGGTTTTGGAACTGCTTCCCCAGGTAACTGTTCCCACTGTGATAGATGCTGACGGCTTAAATGCCCTGGCCCGGGATACTGCTGTATTAGAAAAAATAAAGGCACCTGCTGTACTTACTCCCCATCCTGGCGAAATGGCCAGGATGCTGGAAATGACAGTTCAAGAGGTTCAGGATAACAGGGTGATGCTGACCCAGCAGTGTGCGGAAGACTGGGACTGCACTGTGCTGCTGAAAGGACCGCGCACGCTGGTAGCTGATCCTGCGGGGGAACTTTATATCAATTCTACCGGCAATTCAGGTATGGCCACTGCAGGAAGTGGTGATGTGCTCACTGGTATTATTTCCGGCTTGATAGCCCAGGGGATGGAGGTTTCCAGGGCTGCAGCGGCCGGTGCTTACATACATGGATTAGCCGGTGACCTGGCTTGTGAACAGCTGGGCAGTCATTCCCTGCTGGCCGGGGAAATTATAGACTACCTGCCTCAAAGTATAAAAAGACTGGCAAGATAAATTACCGGGTGGCAAGAAAATTTGCCACCCGGTAATTTATTATCGGCGCATGTGGAAAGAAAAGTTGCCACCGCGGAGGCATTAAAATGAGATTAGACAGTTGTCTGCTGTTAGTCAAATAGTCCGGCAAATTCAAAGAACGGCGGTGTTAAATACCTTGGCGGTGTGATAGGACCGAAGGTTTTTGTTTTTTGGCACGAAATTTGCAAT
>JACDOL010000109.1 GCA_017656165.1 Desulfotomaculum sp. | reverse complement strand
GATTATTGCATAAACTGGAGAAATGTTCTAGGTGGGTACTATTTGACGCTTACGGATAAACAGTAAACCGGGCCGTTATAATACCCTTGTTATTAAGTGCCGATGGTAATGATATAATGCAATTGTTAATAAAGGCATTGGGGAGTAGCTTTAAACAACAAAGTTGTCAGTTCGAGATTTTTATTTCCGGCGTTGTTGGCAACTGTATGGTTGTTAGCAAGACCTTTACCTGGGAGGTGAAGGTCTTTTTGTTGTTTGATTAAGAGTTTAATTAAGAGCTTAATTAAGACCAATATATCACAAAGCAACATAAATAAGTATAAAAGCCCGGTACCCTTTGCAGGAAGCGAACAATTTTAAGTGAGCAGCAGCTAAACTTTGTTGATAAAACTTGTGCTATTATTATTAATTGCAAATAATGCATTTAAGAGGTGTTAAAGGTGGAACTGTTTTCAGCGGAGTTTTTACAGCATTATTTTCAATCGTTATTATTGACTTGGTACTGGCCGGCGACAATGCCATTGTTATAGGAGCTGGTGGTAGAGCTTTTTAAAATACTCTTTCTGCATTTAATAGGTGGCGTATTACTGGTTCGGATTGCCTACAAGCTTTTAGTTGAAGATGAACAGCATAACGTGGCACCGGCTGAATCCACCATAGGTGCCATTAAAACCATTATTATAGCTGACGCTGCAATGGGATTGGACAACGTGTTGGGAGTGGCCGGGGCAGCCCACGGTGAATTTTTACTTGTTATTATAGGATTGATGATAAGTATACCCATTGTGGTTTGGGGCAGTACTTTAATTTCAAAATTAATGAATAAATATCCCATTATTGTATATATTGGTGCTGCGGTATTGGCCTTTACCGCTGCAAAAATGATAACCGATGACCCTTCGGTAAAAAATTTTAGTAGATCCTCTTCCTTTGCTTAAATGGGCAGTGATTGCAGTTATTATAGCCGGGGTACTGATTTTAGGCAGAAGGGCAAAGAAAAAAGAATTGGTGGATGTAATTAATAACTGACAAAATAATTGTCAGTTTGACACGGCTAGTAAATTCTAATTTTATAAAAATCACTTGGAATGATTATTAAAGTAGCTGAGCTGCCGGTCTGTCGGAGAAAAAAGGACACCCCATCTCTTTTAAAATATTCCAATATTTTGTAAGATTAGGTCATAGTTAAGTGCCTGTATTTAGCAGGTGTTTGCTTTATTAAGAAAACTTCTTTAAAACAGTCATAAACTCATTCATACATTTACTCATGTCTTCGTTATTCTCTATTCCCTCTTTAATGTTGCTGGCCAGATGGCAGGCCAATCCCACCCGGTTGACTGCCGCTTTAATGGCACCCAGTTGTATTACAATATCACCGCAGTTCCTGTTTTCTTCAATCATTTTTTGTACTCCGCGTACCAGGCCTTCAATTCTCTTCAATCTTGCTATTAAATCCTTTTTCATTTCTTCATTTTTATCGAGCATTTAACACACCTCCATTTAATACCCCATTTGGTAGCATAAGTGTAAACAATTTACTGTGTTATTGTATCTACATGAGGGGGAGTGATAAAATGTCCAAGTTAACAAGAAGAGAATTTTTAAAGCGTTCAGCTGCTTCCAGTGTGGCTGCCGGACTAATTTTGTCCGGTTTAGAAAAACCGGCAGCTGCTGCCGCATCTGCTTCTAATACAACAGAGAATTACGGTACTTTAATCGACCTTACCAAATGCGATGGCTGCAGTAATCTTGAAGTTTCCAAATGTGTCAGTGTGTGCAGGGAAGTAAACAAAAACAAGTTTCCCGATCCCATACCGTCGGAACAAATTGAATACTACTGGCCCAGAAAGAAAAAAGAAGACTTGCAGGATAAAAAGCATTTAACTGACCGATTAACTCCTTACAACTGGACTACAAAGTAGTGGTAGAACATGAAGACAAAAAGACAGAGGTTTTTATACCCAGAGTAGATGAAGAATATGTCAAACACCGTCATACTATTTGATATAAAAAATAAAAGATAAAACTTCCATGTAATTGTAGCAGGATTAGAAGGGGGGATAAATGTGACACAAAAAACTTACGTATGTAAAGAATGTAATAGTCAGTTTATTGTAAAATATTTCATGTTTAAACCTTCAAATGTAAAATGTTCCAATTGTGGCAGTAACAAAACAGAAGTGAAAAAGTCATCCTGCGGCTGTGGCGGCGGCAACAATAACTGGATAAGATTTACCTGAGGTTAATCATTTTCAGAAGCAGTTGCTTCTATAATAAAATACTTGTAACCACACCTCCAGAAATTTAAATATAGAAACAGCAGAAGACAGGGGCAGCCCCCCTGTCTTCTGTTTATAGAATCCTGAACTTTTATCAATTTTAGTTCATTATTTCCTAGTTGGGTGCGATAAATCATCCCCCTGCAAAACTTGTCAATATCTCTGCCTGATTTGGTTCCATAGATGGCCAATTCCTTCTTCAGGTCTTTATTTATTGGTATGCTGACAGTAAATTCCTTAGCGTTTTCCAATAATTTGTATGTATATCTGGAATGTCTTACAGCAACGGTAAAAATGGGCTTGTGCCAGATGTAGCCTACATTGCCCCAACCAAGTTTGTCTTTATCTTTAACGGCTTAAAAAACACCCTTGGGTAATTGCTCCATAAGTTCTTTTAAATATTCGTTGTAACTAACGTCTTTTTTCATCTTCAACAATTCCTTTTTACTTTTTCATTAACTTTATTACATTTTAGCACCATTTTAACCTGCGCAGCTAATATTATCCAATAAAAAGAACCCGGAAGGGGTTCTTTTGGTGTGGAGGGATGGTGTGAGAGTCGAACTCGACCCCAGCTTGATTAACAAGCCGGCCACCGGGTTTGCAGCCCGGGGGGAACACCGGTTCCAACCATCCCGTGTATGTTTTTGCTTTTTATTATAATTAAGCTGGCAGGCTTTGTAAATAAAAATGGAATATAAACTATAACATTAGATTATGAAAATTGGTTATACAGGAGTACAATCCGGCTTTTTGATGTTAGATATAAAATCCAGTCATATTATATGTTTTGTGCAAAAAACATAACGTTTTTTTATGTGTTAAATAACAAGTTATTATTTATATTTCGAGAAATATGCATAAAGAAGATTATTTTTAGGAGGGATTTGCTTTGGCCGATTACCGCAAAATGTGGCATGATTTGGGTATGGATTTGGAAAAACACGATGAATTTTTAGCGCCGGTTCCTACCATTTATGGGGATTTGTTTGTTAAACAACAAAATCGTCCTATAGCCATGGAATATTTTGATTTTGTAATGTCTGAAGTATATGGTTTAAGAGTTAAAGAATTATTGGACATGAAAAATGATGAGAGTTAACTGTGCTTGTTACATACCCAACACCGGCCGCATTGATGATATAATACGCTTAGCCAAAGAATACAAGGCTGATGGCGTAATATATTACACACTGCAATTCTGCCATACTTACGGCATTGAATATAGAGCTGCGGAAAGGGCTTTGCAGGAAGCGGGCATTCCTGTACTGCGCATAGAAAGTGACTACAGTGATGAAGATGCAGGGCAAATTCAAACAAGAGTGCAGGCCTTTTTGGAGATGATTAAATAATAATGATTACTGCGGGGATTGACGTGGGTTCCACAGCAGCAAAAACTGTAATATTAAATGATAAAACCATTTTAGGCTGGGCGGTATTACCTACCGGATGGAGTCCCCAAAAAGCAGGGGAAAAGGTATTGGATAAGGCCATGACCATGGCCGGGGTTAATGCTGCTGCTGTAGAGAGGGTTGTAGGAACCGGTTATGGCCGCGTGTCTTTGGACTTTTTGAATAAGGCGGCAACTGAAATTACCTGCCATGCCATGGGGGCAAATTATTACTTCCCAATAATGGCTTGGTTATTGATATTGGTGGGCAGGACAGTAAAGTAATACAAGTGAGTAAACGTGGAAAAGTACTCAACTTTGTAATGAACGACAATGTGCTGCCGGTACCGGGAGATTTTTGCAAGTCATGGTAAACAGTTTGGGATTGGAGTTAGACCAGTTAGACCAATTACCTCCGGCAGAACCTGTAACTATAAGCAGCATGTGTACAGTTTTTGCCGAGTCGGAGGTAATCAGTCTGTTGGCTGCGGGAACAGCCAAGGAAAGTATTGTGGCCGGCCTTTATCGTTCCATTGCTAAAAGGATATCTACCATGGCAGGTTCGATGACGGTGGCCGGAAATGTTACATTTACCGGGGGCGTAGCGCAAAGTAAGCTGCTTAAAGAGATGCTGGCCAAAGAACTGGGTGTAGAGGTATCCGTTCCGCCCAATCCCCAGTTGATTGGTGCTTTGGGTGCAGCCATTATAGCCCGGCAAATGGTATAGTAGAATCGAGTAGGCTAACGCCGTAGTAATTTGCTACGGCGTTAGCCCTCTCACAGAACCGTACGTACGGGCCTCGTATACGGATCCTTTTTGATTGTTCAATAATTAATTACCATATAGGGCTGTCCTGTCTGGCGAAGGATGCTGCTGC
>JACDOL010000108.1 GCA_017656165.1 Desulfotomaculum sp. | reverse complement strand
AATAAAAGCCGGACGCTTTTTGCGTCCAGCCTTATCACTCTTCTCATCAATTAATAAAAACTTTGTACTCGGTGTTATTAATATTTTTGCTGTTACTACCTGCAGAAACAATTACATTTTGATGGGCTTTATCAATTTTTATATACCCGGCGCTCGTTTTAATAATTGTTCTTACTCCCATTTCAGATCCCGCTTCTTTTATTTTTATAGTTCCTTTGCAGCTGATACTTCCACCCCTGAATACACCATCTACAATGACATTCCCTCTGGCATTTATGTTAGTATTTATACAGCCTTTACCCGTAACATGCACGTCGCCTTCTGCTTCTATATTAGAATTAACAGCATAGCTAAGTTTAACATTTCCCTTACTTTCACTATCTTGTGCTTCCAGGGAAGATATCACCGCAGAAACCCGTTCCTGGAACCGCTTCACTTCTTCAACGCTTTTAACTTTTAACCATCCCAGCCTTCTAAACTTTACCTTCAGTTCTGTAACCAGGCTTTCTAACTCCGACGATACAACAAACTGCTGCTCTTTAAGTATTTTTTCAATTTGAGTTATAACTTTAGGTACATCGGTAAATTTTTTATTTATCAGCCCTACTATAAGCTGGCCAAGACACACCTCTTTATTCAACTGGTCACACCTTTCTTTTAATATCCCCCCCAGTTCTACTATTTGAATAAGTGCATTGTTAATACACTGTAAGTTCTTTTTAGTATCCTTCAGGTACTGGGTCATCCCCCCGGCATTAATAAAAGAACTAAGCACGTTTTTCTCTATATTCACATTACCTAGGGCAGCAATTTTAGCCCCGTAAACAGCACCCTCAATGTTTACATCGCCGGCCCCAAACACAGACATACCCTCTGCCACATTCTTGTGAACTACAATGTGACCGTTAAATTCCAAGTTTCCAGTACCAATAGTAACTTCTTCCACTTCATATACCGGGTTAACCCTGAATTCCCAGGTATCTTTATTTATGTGAAAGGATGGCAGTCCCCGTTTGACGGCCACTACACTGGCCCCATCATTCTTTAATGCGGTCCCTTCCCCTGCTCTTAACACAATCTTTTTATAATCAGGGGGATTAATTGGCTCACCATCAACACCAGTACCAGGCTGGCCGGGTTTCCCTGGAACTTTTTCTGCCAGTACTGCACCTTTTTCTACTGTCACTATTCTTTTCTGCTTAAAATCCACCCGGCCATCTGGTAATACTTCGGGCTGGCAGTTCTTTTCAGTATCAAATAAGATATTTACCGATTCATCTACTCCCGGTTGGTAAGGTATCCCTTTGGCTACCAGCACCCTTGAAGGTGTTGGATTATTTAATATAGAATGCAGCTTATTATCTTCATTTATACCAAAACAAACACCTTTATCTGCTAAGGCTTGTCTTATTTGCTCAATAGTAAAAGAATAATTTTGTACCAAGCGTGATGAAGCTTTTACCGTCACTTTATAGAGAGTCTGTTCCACCTCTATATCCGGGATAACTTTAACTTCCGATATTAATTTCACGTAGGCAGACAGCCTGTCTGGCGAAATTTGAACAATTATTTCTGCCTCATCACCCTTTTCCCTCGGGAGAAGTTCCACTTGATCTTTGGCAGTAATTGAAACAGGACTACTCGCTTCTTCACCGTTAACAATTACTTTGATCTGTTTATGCGGAACTAGCATTATTTCCTTTTCTAAACCATCATCTATTATTAATTTCCCTTCTTTATTTAACAGAATTGAGCCGGCTTCCATAACAATCAAGCTCCTTTTAATTGTAAAATAATATGCGAGAAATATTTCTCTATATATAATGTTATGAATTTTTTTGCAATATTGCAATAACATAGTTAGTTATTTTAAAAGTTAGTATATCATATAAACCAGCTTTATGTATTTTTTACTTTAAAAAATTAAAAGAAGCTAATAAGCTGAAGCCCCCCACAATAATTTTTTCCTAAAAAAATATCCCCTCAAATGTACACAGTAAGTAAATTGCTTTTACTGGTACCTAGAGGGGATAATATTCTATAGCTTAGATCTACCGGCTGATGGGTACAAGCTTTATGTCACCTTTAACTGCCATTTTATCATTGATAATGGCCAGTACCCCTTTAATCCCGGGAACATCTATGGCAAACTCCACCGCCTTCAGCAGGTCATCACTGTTTCTCACCAAGTTTGCTGCAGCCGTGGCCACTGCATCTGCCAGCAGAGCGGAAGATGAAAGTACTACCACAGCATCAGCTCTCCCAAAACTCAAGGAATGACCAACAGTACCTGAGGAAGTACAGATTCCCAGGGGTGTTTGATCTGGCGTAATCTCTAGGGCAATCCTGTTAGTAAAAGGTGACTGGGCAGCAAAAATTCCTATTCGACGTTTAACTTTAGAACATAAAAATATGTCCCCGCCATTTTCAATTATGACTTCACTGGATACTGCCATTAGTTCCCTTCCAACATATTGAGAAAAGGCACCAGCCACCGATGCCATAGGCCCTACCCCGGCTAATTTTGCCGCCTCTGCCATTTCCTTCGCTATCGGTGGTGCACCAGGCAGCAGTGAATGGGGTTTTAAGCTTGTGGCAAATAAAGGGTCGCGTTCTATGTATCTTTCCAGCTGCTGCCGGTATTTTAAAACCCATTTTTTTACCTGTTCAGCTAAACTTTCGTTATGATGATTGCGCAGTACTGCCACATCTAGGTCAGTTTCCTTAACTGCCACCTGAAAGTGTTTTAAATCTTCCTGGCGGTGCTGCTGGCGGTATGTTCTTTTAATATACTGCAAGCTAGAAGCATACCTCCATTGCTTTTACTGGGCAAACTTTTACACATACCTGGCAGACAATGCACTTATCACTGTTAAAATCAACCTGCATTGAAGGCCGCTTAATATGAAGGGCCCCGGTGGGACAGGCATCGGTACAGGCACCGCAGCTGGTACAGCGTTCTTTATTATAATTTACCTGCTCCGTCAGCAGCTGTACTTTAATATTCTGCTGTTCTAAAAACTTTATACCTTCCTCGTAACGATTCCCGGTAAGCTCTAAAACAAGAGTTCCCTCTTTTTCCGGGTTAATCTGGGCTTTTATAATATTAACTACTAAATCAAAATCCTTAACCAAATGGTAAATAATGGGTTTATCAGAGGTTTCGGCCGAAAACCGCAGTATTATTTTTTTAGAAGGCATTTCTATCTCTCCTTTATAAATAAAACTAAAAACAACCTAATATAACTGTCTATTTGCCAATATATTTATCCTCCGGAAGTGCTTTGGGAACAATGTTATCCTTAACCGAGGGAAGAAGCTGCACTGGTCTACTGATTTCAAATTTACCAGAGGCAATCCATTCCTTCAGCCGGTTGGCAATTTCCACTGCCATAGGATAACTTGACATGGGTGCAGTCTTTACTTTCTTACCGTTTATTGTAATTTCACCACTCTTTAAATCAGCATAACTTGCGTAACCCAATACCTCACCGGTACGGTTGGGATATGCATCACTGTAATCTACAATGGGAGCATACAGCTCCTTGTCAGAACGGGATACCCAGCGCATTACCTCCTCGTTTAACACGGGAATAGGTACACCTATCCCTACAGTTAAAGTGCACCCATACCCCAGCATACTTGTGCCCCTTAGATAACGGGAGTCCATCTGTTTCATATCTCCTATTACTGACAATGTTCCACCGCTTGGGTGCAGGTTAACTCCTGAAGCATTCAGCATTTCGGGAAAGTGCTGGGTACCATGCCATGCAATGTAACCTACACCTCCTCCCAGGAATATGCGGGTTCCTAAACCAATGGTTAAAAAGTGGGGATCTTTCAAAAGCGGGCTCAGCTGACCGGAAGTACTGTAATGGGCGTTAGCCATTTTGGGCTGAAGCATCCCCATGTAGGTGTAAATTGTCTTATCACTAAGATTTACCGCACAGTTATAGTTTTGATATGCATTCCGCGGGTTAAATAAAAAGGCTTCGTTTATATCATCTAGACTAATATCTATTTCCAGCTCCCGGCGGGGGTAGCAATCTGTTCCGTAAGATTGTGCCCTCAGCCGCACCTTCTTTCCTGCTACCAGGTCTTCTATAACATGCCCCCCGCCATAGCGAAATTCGCCAGGAAAATTCATGTTTAAAGGATCGTCTTCAGCAGGTTCAGTTGCACCAATATATGCATCAGCTGCTGCAATACCGGCGTAAGCAGGTACGTTATTCAACCATACCCTGCTCATTCTAATTCTCGGCTTGGCATGACCGAAATTCAAAAAAGCCCCGGAGGAGCACATGGGCCCAAAGGTGCCGGTAGTAACCACATCTACTTCTTTTGCCGCCTGTGTTACTCCTTTTTCTTCCACCAGTGAAATTACTTCCTCCGCAGTCAGCACCACTGCCTGGCCGCTTTTAATTTTTTCGTTAATCTCTTCATATGTTTTTTCTACTGCCATTAAACATACCTCCTGTATATAGTGTACACCTCAGCGATCCGGCACTTATCCCCTGGTATTTTAATGTTAGTGAAATAACAGCTCGACTTTACGGGCCGGGTTA
>JACDOL010000107.1 GCA_017656165.1 Desulfotomaculum sp. | reverse complement strand
CAAAAAAAATGAGTACCAAGTATGGTACTCACAGATATTTAAAAATTTAGTATAATTTTTATTTAAATTTTATGACTTAACGCTATACCGTCTCCAATGGGAATTACAACTGTTTCTAGCTGCGGGTGATTCATTACCACCTGGAGGTACTGGCGCAGTCTTTTAACGGCAGTTTTATTCCTCCTTTTATCTACTTCACCCGATATTACCATGCCATTCATAAACACGTCATCAGCCACTAAAAGCCCGCCGCTGCTGAGAATGCTTACACACTGCTCTAGGAATTCGACATATTTTCCCTTAGCTGCATCTAGAAAAATGAAATCATAGGGACCTTTTAACTGGTAAATTAATTCCCGGGCATCACCAAATACCAGGTTAATTTTTTCTTCTATTCCAGCAGCCTGAAAGTTTTTTTTCGCCGCCTCATACCTGGGTTTATTTATTTCCAAGGTAGTAATCCTGCCTCCGCCAGGCAGCACTGCTTTTGCCAGCCAAAGAGTGGAATAACCGATGGCAGTACCAACTTCCAGCACATTTTTTGCTTTTCTGGTTAATGCCAGCCAGTAAAGCAGCCGGGCCACCTCTGGTTCGACAATGGGTACTACTTTTTCTTCAGCTTCTTTTTCTATCTTAGCCAACAGTTCTTCCCTGGGCGGAAGCAGTTTTCTTATGTATTCTGCAGCTTCATCTACTAGCACTTTCTTCATAACTGTTTATTTTTCTTCCTCTATCCGTTCTTTAATTTCTTCTTTGCCAGGAACCCGTCCGGCTGCTTTTACTTTACCATTAACTATCACGCCCGGCAGCATCATCACTTCATGCTCAGCAATATCCTTAATATGCTCAACTTTAATTTCCATAATTATATCAGCCTCCTTAGATGAAAAATACTAATAATAAGGAAGGATTTTGGCTTAGATATCAATAAGTGTTATACTAGGTTAGGAGGTGTATTATGAAAGATATTGATGTAAATTTCCAATGTCCGGACTGCAGCACAGAATTTAAACTTGATCCCCGAGACATTTTAGAAAGAGAGTTTATCAGCTGCCCAAACTGCAGCTGTCCTCTAACAGATGAAGAATTAAAAAACTTAAAAACAGCCATTAGACACTTGTTGGAAGTGCACTAAGAGTCCTGCTGCGGCAGGACTCTTTTTATTTTAACTTGATGTCAAAAAGCAGTCCCTGTGGATTTTTTATGGCGGTAATAACTCCTTCGTCATATAGTTTGTTTAATGTTTCCAAAATTTGTTCTCTAGAATATTCTTTGATAAACATATCTATAAAATGCAGGTAATCAATTTCTATGTAACTTAGATACTTGTGATCTTTAACATTTTCCTGGTGCTGTTTCAATTCCCTTAGTTCATCTAAAATTAATTCTTCTAATATTTTTGCATCCTCCATTTTCATTACAATTTACCTCCCTGTGATAAAATATGTATTAACCGAAAAATTCTGTTTAACCAGTTGAGGTGAAACAATGATAAAACTTATAGTCCTAGATGTAGATGGGTGTTTAATGCCGCATGATTTAACAAAAGTAAATTACCAGGCATTTACCAGGTTAAGGGAATACTGCATTTCCTGCAGCGAAAAAAAACTGCCTAAAATATGCCTATGTACTGGACGCCCCAGATCTTTTGTGCTGCCCATTCTTTCCTTGATGGGAGCTATATGGCCTGACATTCCCTCTGTTTTGGAGTCCGGGAATCAGTTATATTATCCATTAAATCGGAATATAATAGTCAACCCGATGATCCCAAGTAACTGGCAAAGTATTAAGGAAGCAGTAAAGAAATTTGCAAATAAAACCAATGGATTAATAATACCGGGTAAAGAAGTGGCAGTTAGTATTATTCCTCCTCCCGGCGTATCAATTGCTGAGTACAGTCAAATTGCCAGGGATAACCTGCCTTATAAAGAGTTGGATATATCTTACTCTACTTTATGTGTTGATTTCAACCCCATGGGAGTAAATAAAAAAACAGGGCTGGAAACAGTAAGTAAATTTATTGGTATTCCCCTGAATCAAATGCTGGCCATTGGTGACAGCGGGATAGATATAGATATGTTAAAGAGCGTGGGTTATGCAGCCTGTCCCAGCAACGCCATTGATGATGTTAAAAAAGTTTCCCAGTATGTTTCTCCACTTCCGGAAACAGAAGGGGTTGTAGATATCATTGAAAAATTAGTTGTTAAGATGAAGTAATTTTAAAAAACTTATTATTCTGGGCTGTATTTCCGGGCAATAAATTCTGCCACCTGAATACCGTCCACTGCAGCAGACATTATACCACCGGCATAGCCGGGTCCTTCTCCTGCCGGATAAATACCTCTAATATTAGTTTGGCAGCTTTCATCCCGGTATATTTTCACAGGTGATGAACTTCTGGTTTCCACGCCGGTCAGCACTGCATCATACATGGTAAAACCCCTTAATTTTTTAGCAAACGCCGGCAGTGCTTCTTTTAAAGTTTTAATCACATAACTGGGCAGGCAGTCCTGCAGTGTTGTCATTTTAACGCCGGGCTTATACGTGGGGTAAACAGTGCCAAGTACAGCAGATGTCCTGCCATTTAAAAAATCACCCACCAATTGGGCAGGAGCCCTGTAGCTTCCGCCTCCCATCTCATATGCTTTGCTTTCCCACAGACGCTGGAAATACATACCGGCCAGTGGATGGTCGCTGCCGTAATCTCCAGGCCTAACTCCAACCAACAGGGCACTGTTTGCATTATCTCCGTTCCGGGCATACTCGCTCATACCGTTCGTAACCACACCTTTTGTCTCCGATGCCGCTGCCACAACTGTACCGCCGGGACACATGCAAAAAGTATAAGCAGAACGCCCGCTTGGGGAGTGGTAAGATAATTTATAATCAGCCGCACCCAGCCTGGGGTGGTTGGCAAATTTTTTATACTGTGCCTTGTTAATTAATTCCTGGGGGTGCTCAATACGAAAACCAATAGAAAATGGCTTTTGCACCATTCGAACACCCTTTTCCAGCAGCATTTCAAAAGTATCCCTTGCACTGTGGCCAATAGCAAGCACTAGGACTTCCGTCATTATTTTTTCTGATCCATTAACTATCACTGCCGTTATTCTGCCGTCTTTAACCACTATATCACTAACCTGGCTGTTAAATTTAACTTCTCCACCTAATGATATTATTTTTTGTCTAATATTTTTTACTACCCTTTTTAACATATCTGTACCCACATGGGGTTTGTAGGAATAAATAATTTCAGCCGGAGCCCCGGCCTCCACCAGTTCCTCCAGCACCTTGCGGCATCGTTTGTTTTTTATTAATGTAGTAAGTTTACCGTCAGAAAAAGTACCGGCTCCTCCTTCACCAAACTGAACATTGCAGCTGGTATCCAGTTCGCCGGTTTCCCAAAATTTACTTACTGCTTTGGTTCTTTTGTCTACATCTGCTCCCCTTTCCAGCAGTAAAGGTTTATAGCCCATCTGGGCCAGTATTAATCCGCAAAAAAGTCCTGCTGGTCCAGTTCCTACTATAACCGGCCTGTTTCCCAGTTTAACGTCACCCGGCTGTACATAGTAGTATTTCATGTCGGGAGTAAGGGTAACATCCCTGTCTTTTATTTTATTAAGGATTGATTCCTCGTTATCAACCCTTACATCAACAGTATATACAAAATATATCTTGTTTTTTTTTCTGGCATCTATGGACTGTTTAAAAATATTTATTTCCAGCAGTTGTTTTTCTTTAATACAAAGCTTATCCAATACCGCTTTTACAATTTCGGATTCCTTGTGGTTAATGGGCAGTCTTATTTGCGAAACTCTAATCATAAACTAAAACTTCCTCCTCAAAATGCGTTAAATAGCACTCTTTCTTCTGTTATATTTTCTCATCTAGTAAGTTATCATCATTGTTATATATTGTCAATATAAGGTAATTTATGACGCTGAAGGTGTTTCCTATAACCATACTTATATTCAGATAATTGCAAATAAATATATAAAGTTTTATAATGAAATACAAAATAACAGGAGGTGTTTTTTTATGGAAGCTACTATAGGTTTTATATGCGGTGCTGGTGTGCTGGTTTTATTAATTGTTTTGCATGGTATTTATAATAAAGAGAGAGAAGAGCGTTTTCCCGTGGAAGAATTAGAAAAATTTAATAAAGCATCGGAATAATTTTCAGTATATTTACACTAGTGCAAAATTTATCGAATTCTTTTAAAAAAAAGTAAAATAATATAGAATAATGGGTAACGGTGTTGTTTTTTATCAACATCGCGCCTGTTAATTTTCTCATATTATTCTTTTACCCCCGGTCATTAACCGGGGATTTTTTTGTCCCACAACCGACATTGCAAAGTCGTTAAAAAGACAGTTAAATTGTCGTTTTTAAGACTTAATTTTCTGGCAATTTATAATATTATAATCATGAAAATTCAATTACTGGGGGGGAATATTTTGCGTAGACTTCTGTGCGCCCTGAACCCATTAACCATGATGTTTGTATATGGTGTAGTTGCGCCGGTATTAAATTTCTTCGACAAACCGGCTGAGAAAAAGAGATATTGTTACCAGGTAACTCCCAGTCGTCCGATTGATTTGAAAAAATTACAGTACTCTTAATCTTTGTTAATATAAATTGGGGCTCACTAAGAGCCCCATTTATT
>JACDOL010000106.1 GCA_017656165.1 Desulfotomaculum sp. | reverse complement strand
AAAAATAACCACCGGGATTAATTCCCGGTGGTTATTTTAATATACCAGTTACTTTATTTTATCAGGTGAAAAACCTGGTCAACATCTTTATCCCCGCGGCCGGAGAGATTAACAATTATGATTTCATCACTGGAAAGCTGTGGTGCCATCTTTATAGCTTGAGCTACCGCATGAGCACTTTCTAAGGCAGGAATAATGCCTTCTGTCCGAGACAGTTCTTTAAATGCCTCCAGGGCCTCTTCATCATTTACGGCAACATATTCTGCCCGGCCGAGGGCTTTTAAATAACTGTGCTCGGGTCCTACCCCGGGGTAATCCAGCCCGGCAGCTACAGAATGAGTTGCCAGCGGCTCACCGTTT
This sequence comes from Desulfotomaculum sp., assembly GCA_017656165.1. Classification (GTDB taxonomy): domain Bacteria; phylum Bacillota; class Desulfotomaculia; order Desulfotomaculales; family Desulfohalotomaculaceae; genus Desulforadius. The sequence continues at coordinate 4,453 of JACDOL010000106.1, read as the reverse complement.
TCATCCTGCATAACATAACATTTAAACCCGTGCAGAATCCCCGGCTCCCCGGCACAGAGAGGAGCAGCATGCTTTCCAGTTTCCAGGCCTCTGCCGCCCGGCTCAACACCAATTAATTTTACTTCTTTGTCTTCGATAAATGGGTAAAACAAACCAATAGCGTTGCTGCCGCCGCCCACACAGGCCAGCAAGTAATCAGGCAGCCTTTTTTCCTTCTCCAGTATTTGTTTTTTAACTTCCTGGCCAATTACTGATTGAAAATGCCTGACTATCATCGGGTAAGGGTGCGGTCCCACTGCAGACCCAAGCATGTAATATGTACTGTCTGCATTGGTCACAAGATCCTGCAGGGCTACGTCTACAGCATCTTTTAAAGTCCTTGTGCCGGTGGTTACCGGTACTACCTTAGCTCCAAGCAGTTCCATTCGGAACACATTAAGGGCCTGGCGCTTAGTATCTTCTTCACCCATGTAAATGATGCACTCCATATTAAACATGGCACAAGCAGTGGCTGTGGCCACACCATGCTGCCCGGCACCGGTTTCAGCAATAACCCTTTTAGCACCCATCTTTTTAGCCAAAAGTACCTGGCCCAGCACATTATTTATTTTATGTGCACCTGTATGGTTAAGGTCCTCTCTTTTCAGATATATTTTAGCGCCGCCCAGCTTTTTAGTAAGCCTTTCCGCAAAATAAAGCGGGTTGGGACGCCCAACATAATCTTTAAAATAATAATCCAGCTCAGCAATAAAATCAGGGTCATCCTTGTAGCGGTAAAAAGCCGCCTCCAGATCATCCAGAACCTTTTTCAATTCATCCGGGACATAAGCCCCCCCAAAATCACCAAAAAAACCATTAAATTTTCTCATCTAATCTCCTCCTCTTCTAATCTAAGCTCAGCTTTGCTAAAAGCCGGCCAAAAAATACTGACGATATTATAACACCCGCTGGCAGAATTTACAACTGTCAAATGTGGACCTGGAATTATTTTTATACGATGCGGCACATCCTGCCATAAGCGATGGCTGGAAGTGTTTAATTTTAATAAATGTGAGAGTTCTATTCATATTTATCAAAATTTTAAACATCAGTTATTTTGTTTTAATCAACTGGTAAATATAGATATATAACATCATTAGATGTCTATATTGAAGTTTGCCATTAAGTTAATAAAGTAGTAAATTTATGCAAATTTTATTTAAAATACTCCGGGGAGGTAACTTTAATTGAAGACAAATTACAGTAAGTTAATGATTCTCATCCTTGCAGCGCTGATGTGTTTTGCTTTTACAGCCTGCGCACAAAATGATGCCAACGAAGAAAGTGGAGGACAAGCTGCAAAAGCTAATGGTGAAACTTTACGTATTGGACTTAACAACTGGGCCGAAAACATCGCGGTGTGCAACATGTGGAAGCTGCTGTTGGAAGAAAAGGGTTACAAAGTAAAACTGGTTAACGGGGAAAAGGCCGTCGTGTGGTCGGGGGTTGCCCAGGGTGATTTGGATATTGCCCCTGAAGTATGGCTTCCCTACACCGATGAACCGTTCTGGGAAGAATATAAAGATGAATTAGATAAAATAGGTCCTTGGTATGAAGGTACCAGTTTAGGTTTAGTGGTTCCCTCATACGTGGATATAAACAGCATTGAAGAATTAAATGACCACAAAGACAAGTTTGATTCTAAAATTGTGGGTATTGAAGAAGGAGCAAGTTTGACGAGGATGACCGAAGAGGCCATTGAAGAATACGGCTTGGATTACCAGCTAATCAACAGTTCCGAACCGGCCATGATGGCTAATTTGGAAAGAGAGTACAAAAAAGAAAATCCTATATTGGTAACTCTATGGAGTCCTCACTGGGCATTTGCAGATTACGATCTTAAATACCTGGAAGACCCAAAAAAGGTTTTCGGTGAAGCTGAAGACATTTTTGTCATTGCCAATAAAGACTTTAAAAACAATTACCCTGAGGTGGCAAAATACCTGGAAAACTGGAAAATGGATGATCAAAGCCTAGGCAGCTTGATGGCAGTAATTAATGAAGTGGGCGACCCGGCTGAAGGGGCCAAGCAGTGGATTGAAGACAACCGCGACCTGGTAGATGAATGGTTACAGTAATTTTTAATTATCATTAAAAACTTTGATTTTATCAGCCGCCAAGGTATTTACACATCCGAAAACACGCCGGCACATATCCCAACATTTGCCGGCTATCGTTTTCCGGTAAATACCTTGGCGTTAGTCTTCTTAGATACAGCATTTATTTTCCCAGCAATTAACTGAAATCCTCTTTTAGCCAACCTACACACCTACTTCTCTTTTTGACTCTCGACATACTTTCCTAACTGTTTCTCCTGGTATTAACGGTACCTGCATAGTACGAGGGTTCCACAAATTATCTATAAATTTAGTATTGTCATTTCTATATTTTATGATGTATAATATACCATACCCCCCAGGGTATATAGCCCGTCAATGGCTATTTAAGTATCAGATATTTACACTAGTTTGCAAGGAGGTTTTTAAAAAATGGCAAAAAAAGAAAAAAATTTATCACTGCGTAACTATGCCTGGTCTATCCTGGTGGTATTTCTTATTGCCGGGTGGTTTTACCCTGCCATTGGTTTAATGGCCATTGTATGTATGGCGGCACCCATTATAGTGGCTGCATTTTCCGGCAAGAGAAAATGGTGCGCTCTTTTCTGTCCCCGGGGTATATTCAACGATGTAATATTGAAAAAAATTACCCGGAACGTAAAACCACCGGCCTTTTTAACATCCACAGCATTTAAAGTAGGTTTCTTCGTATTTTTAATGGCAAACCTTATTATTGGTTTGATCGGCGCTGACACCATCGCAGAGGCAGGGTTTGTTTTTGTCCGCCTGGTTTCTGTTACAACCGCCATTGCCATAGTACTGGGTTTTTACTACCAGCAGAGGGCTTGGTGCGGTTTTTGCCCCATGGGCTTTTTGGCTTCCTTAACTATCAGGTGGAAGCAGAAGTTTAACAAGAAACGCCAGGAAAAGAACCAAAAACTGAGACCAGTACCCCATAACATTACTCTTTACACCGGCAGCACCTGCCCTCCCTGCCTGGAAGTAAAAGAATATTTAACTAAAAAAGGTATTAAATTTAATGAAAAGAATATAGACCAGGACAAAGAAGCCCGCCAGGAAATGGTGTCAATTTATAAAAGCACAGCCGTACCCACATTAATTATGGACGGAAAAATACACAAAAATATTACTGTAAACAAATTAGAGCAGTTACTAAAGGATAAACTGCCTGAAAAAAAGGCTTCCTAACTAAAAAACTGCTGGTCAACTGGATGACCAGCAGTTTTTGTTTTAGCTTAATTTAAATTTGTTAACCATATTATTTAATTCTTCAGCCATACCTTTCATTTGTTCCGCTGAATTGTTTACTTCCTCCACTATGGTGGCCTGTTCTTTAGATGCAGCTGCCACGTTTTGCATGCTGGAAGATATGCCCTGAGTAGCCTGGGCGGCATTTTCTATTAGCGCTGCCAGATCACCAATTGCACTGGTTATATTGATAAACAGTTCTCCTGATTCACTTACTTTTTCATTCCCTTTTTACACCTGTTCTATACCTGCTTGTACTTTAGTCAAGGTGTTTTGAGTACTGCTTTGAATTTTGCCAACCAGCCCGGTTATCTCTTTGGTGGCATCGGCTGTTCTTTCTGCCAGGCTGCACCCAGCACTCCCAGCAAATTTCCTTGGGAATCTTTTACCGGCAGTGCAATGGTTATACATGGCTTTTTACTGGCTGTGTCAATATAGGGTTCGCTGTAAATTAAGCCGTCTTTTTTTACAGCATCTTTGTACCACTGCCTGTTTCTGGGGTCAAAACCGTCATCGAGTTCAGTATGGGGATGTATATGCATTTCACCATCTTTAGTGGCAAAGTACATCCACATTACTTCAGTGGTGCTCTGCATTTCACTAAGCAAATGGTTGATACCATCAATGTTTTGGGCTAAAAACACAGCATCTTTACTCATTGTTTTTAACAAATTGGCATTAGTAGTTAAATAATCTTCAATATTTTGCTTATAAGCTGAACTGGCAATGAGGCCCCTTTTGTCATTTCGTTATTAATAGCGCTGGTCATGTATTTAAGTTGAATTAGCGATAATGACGTGATAAATACAGGGCTTAGAAAGAATGGCAGCTAAGAGGAAAAGCAGCGTTATGCACGGAACTTTAATCTTCATTAGAATTTTAACATCAATCTTTGGACATTATGCGATGTCAGTAATAATATGACTCTCAATTTAGAAATTAAGGAATTTGCATAACTCTTAAGCCGCAAAAATCAAAGGTTGAAGGAAGGCATAAAAAGGACTTCACCCCTTAGTTTGTCGAATATACTGGTAACCAAATAAGATACAAATGTCTGTTCGGAAACACTACTCACCTGAATTTAAAAG
>JACDOL010000105.1 GCA_017656165.1 Desulfotomaculum sp. | reverse complement strand
CACAAAAATGTCACAAAATCTATATATGTAAGCAGCCCCGCACAGAAACAGGGGCCGCTTTATTTCAATCATGTTTAATATGATTAAGCCCTTCATCTAAAATTCTAAAAATGTGGTCATCTTCCAGGGAATAAAAAACCATCTTCCCCTCCTTACGGTATTTAACCAATCTTAAATTCCTCAATACTCTAAGCTGGTGAGATGTTGCTGATTGAGATAAATTTAAAATAGCTGATATATCACACACACACATTTCCCTAAACCTCAGGCAGTATAAAATTTTAAACCTGGTGGGATCTCCAAGGGCCTTAAAAAGGCTGGAAATTTTCGTTACTTCCTCATCATCAAGCATTTTACTTTTTATTTTATTCACTATTTCAGTGTGTATACATGTTATTTCGCAGGTTAAATTTTTACCCATCAGCGGCACCTCTATAATTAAAATTAACTTTTTTCATTGTACTTTAATACCCTTGCCGAGTTAGCTACAGCAAGCAGGGCAACACCCACATCTGCAAACACCGCTTCCCAAAGACCGGCAATTCCCAGCGATCCAAGTACTATAAATAATCCCTTGATACTTAAAGCCATGATAATATTTTGAATTATAATTTTCCTGGTGTGACGGGCAATGTCAGCAGCAGTTGATACTTTTGAGGGCATATCATCCATTATTACCACATCTGCCGCTTCTACCGCTGCATCGGAACCAAGCCCGCCCATGGCAATTCCAACATCTGCCCTGGCCAGTACCGGAGCATCATTTATACCGTCACCCACAAAAGCCAGTTTACCTCTTCCGGTAGATTGTTTTATCAGCTCCTCTACTTTAGTTACTTTGTCCTGCGGCAGCAGGTTAGAATAAACCTCATCTATCCCCAGTTCCTGTGCAGCTTTCTCTGCTGCCGGGCTGTCGTCACCAGTTAACATAACAATTTTATTAATACCCAGCCCTTTTAGTTTAGTTATAGCTTTTTTAGAATCTTCCTTTATTTCATCAGAAATAATTATACAGCCGGCAAACAACCCGTCAACAGCAACATAAACAACCGTTCCCCCGGAATTATACTTTTCATAATCAATACTTTCTTTGTTTAAAAGGTGCTCATTTCCTGCTAAAATCACTTTTCCTTCATACCGGGCCTTAACTCCACAACCGGGTATTTCTTCATAACTTTCTACTTTTTCAGCTGCAAGACTGCCGGTATACTCCTTAAGAATAGATTTGGCAATTGGATGGTTGGAATTAACTTCTGCCATACTGGCAAACTTCAAGACATCCTCTTTGGTAAATCCATTTTTATTTTCAATATTTGTTACACGGAACACCCCTTTTGTGAGAGTGCCAGTTTTATCAAATACCACCGTATCCAAGTCTTTTAAAGCTTCCAGGAAGTTAGCACCCTTTATTAAGATACCTTTCCTGGAAGCACCACCTATACCTCCAAAGTAACTAAGAGGTATAGATACCACCAGGGCGCATGGACAGGAAATTACCAAGAGAATAAGCGCCCGGTACAGCCACTCTGAAAAAACAGCACCAGGCAAAACTACCGGCGGAATAACCGCCAAGGCAGCTGCTCCAAAGACCACCGCCGGTGTATAATAGCGGGAGAATTTAGTAATAAACTTCTCCGTGGATGCTTTTCTATTGGCGGCATTCTCAACTAAATCAAGAATTCTAGCTGCTGAAGAATTTTCAAAAGTCTTAGTGACACGAACTTCAAGCAGGCCGCTGGTGTTTATCATTCCAGCCAACACTTCTTCTCCTTCTTCTGCCTTTCTCGGTACCGGCTCTCCTGTCAGGGCAGAAGTGTCAAGAAATGAAGCCCCTTTTATCACAACACCGTCCAATGGTACCTTCTCACCGGGTTTAACTACAATAATATCTCCCACATCAACTGCTTCAGGTGACACTTTTTCCAATTTATTATTAACTTTTAAGTTTGCATATTCAGGTCTTATATTTATTAATGATTTTATAGAACTGCGGGAACGGTTTACAGCTAAATCCTGAAAAAATTCACCCACGTAATAAAACAGCATTACACCCACTGCTTCCGGCAGCTGTTGAACAGCAGCTGCACCTATTGTGGCAATAGTCATTAAAAAGTTTTCATCAAACACATTTCCTTTAAACACATTTCTAAAAGCACCGGCCAATACATGCCAACCAACCAGCAAATATGCAGTTAAAAAGATTATATATTCCGCCAAAGCATACGGTGTGCTGCTGAGGGAATCTTTAAATATTAAACCAGCCAAAAACAGTGCTGAAGAAATCCCCACAACTGTTAACCGTTTTTTTATATCTATTTTTTCTTTATTCTTATTAACTGCATCATTTAATTCTTCTAATGTTACTCCAGGTTCAATGGAGTCTATAATCTCCTGGGCCTTGTGTAAATAACGGGGATTAATGGCCAGCGTTCCCGCTGCAAAGTTTAATTCTGCATTTTCCAACCCCTCAGTTTTACTCATGGCCTGCTGTATTTTTTCTGCGCATCCGGAACAGTGCAGGCTTTTTACTTTATACTTTTTCATTTTGGTATTTGCCGGGACCAGTTCAACCCCCGGTTCCACCTGATTTATAATCTCCTGGGCCATATAAAAAACCTCCCCTAATTACCAACAACAATTGAGCATGTATTCATATATTTATATGTTCATATTAATTTAAGAAAAATGCTGTGTCAAGTAAAAAAAACAGCACCGGGGGATAACCCCGGGGCTGGGTTAAAAAGATTTTACCAACTAGTAAATGAAAATATACAAGTAAATCATTGCCAGGAAAACAGATAATACCATAACGGGAAAACCGACTTTCAGAAAGCCAATAAAGGATATGGGAACTCCTTTCTTTTCTGACAGCCCGGCTACAATCACATTAGCAGCAGCACCGACCAGTGAACCATTGCCGCCCAAACATGCACCTAAGGCCAGTGACCACCAGAGAGGATCTAAATTATCAATTCCACCCATTTGACCCATTTCCTGGATCAGCGGGATCATTGTGGCTACAAATGGAATGTTATCCACAAAGGCTGAAGCTACAGCTGACAACCACAGCACCAACAGCCCTGTAGATACAATTTCCCCGCCGGTAAGGCTGAGCGCATATTCAGCAATAGCTTTAATTACCCCTACTTCTTTCAGGGCCCCCACTACAATAAATAAACCGGCAAAGAAAAATATTGTTGGCCACTCTACTCCCATTAATACTTCTTCCGGTTCTTCTCTAGTTACAACCAGCAGAATGGCCGCACCGCCCAGGGCAATTACTGCTGTTTCAATATGAAATACCCCGTGCAGCGCAAAGCCGGTAATGGTTAATCCCAGCACAGTCAGGGACTGCTTTAGCAGCTTTCTATCTTTTAATTCATCCTCTGGATTAATCTTTAATATCTTTTCCTGCAGATCAGGCTTCACCATAAGCTGCCTGCGGAAAACTATACCAAGCAGGAAAATTGTAACTGTAAAAACAAAAATGGAAATAGGTGCCAAATTTATAATAAAGTCATTAAAAGTAAGATGCGTAGCACTTCCAATCATAATGTTTGGCGGATCGCCAATCAATGTGGCCGTCCCACCAATGTTGCACGCAATTATCTGGGTGATTAGAAAAGGAAGCGGTAATAATTCCAGTTCGTCACACAGGGCAAAAGTAACAGGCACCATCAACAATACCGCTGTTACGTTATCCAAGAAAGCTGAAGCCACTGCAGTTATAAAAGATAAAGCAATCAAAAGTTTAAACCCATCACCCTTAACCTTTATGGCCGCTTTCATGGCCAGGTATTCAAATACACCTGTGCGCCGGGTGATGGTGACAATAATCATCATGCCCACCAGCAGTCCAATGGTGTTCCAGTCCACATAAGAAATAGCATTTTCAAAACTCAGCAGCCCAAGAAACAGCACCACAATGGCACCGGCCATTGCAGTTACAGACCGGTGGAATATTTCTGAAACAATCAGCACATAGGTTACAAAAAAAACAATTACAGCCATTAAAAATTGATTTTCTAACACAGTTATCACTCCTTACGATATTTTTAATGTTTTAAGCCCGGGAGCGATAACTCTTCCACATAATCAGAGTTATAAAATCTTGGTTGAAGAAAACTTAGATGATGGTATTTAGGCAGCATATTAACTATCAAAGGCCTATAAGGCTTAACTTTCAGGTTTATATTTTTGATATTAGAGAATTTTGTTTTATTCTGGACATTTACATGCTGCTGCATAACCACAGCAGTCTTTTTATTACCCAGTTCCCCATAAAGTTTATTGAATTTTTCTGCCTCAATTCCCGGTAAAGGAAGGACAGTGATTATCACCAGTAATATGCAGATTTTTAATGACAGGTATTTTTTTATTATCAACCCCACCCCCTTCCTTAATAGGAAATAAATGGTAAAAAATAGAGGGCAGCCGCTTTAACGACTACCCCCCCCGGTTAGTCAAAATCCTTGTGCGTATGCACAACACGTTTAAGAACAATATTTGACTTTATAGTTATGATAACAAATTTTAATAACCATGTCCAGTTTGGTGTTCTGCCATATCTTTTTAGCCAAAGTATCTTTTCAGCATACCCTCAAGGGCACGGGCATGGCGGGCTTCATCTTTTGCTGCTTCATCAAAGAAATCATGGGCCTCATCAATGTTATTTCCTTTAGCCTTGGTGGCGGCTTCTTTTTTGTCTTTATTGGACATCAGCTCTCCCTGGATGGCTTTAGTTAAGTTTTCCTTGGTGGTACCAATTTCACCGTTTAACTCGGCGAACCTGGCAGCATGCAAGGCTTCCTCCCAGGCAATGGTTTTTAAGACCTCTGCAATTTCCGGGAAACCTTCACGCTGGGCTTGACGGGCAGCTGCTAAATACCAGCCCACTTCAAAATTCTCCCCATTAAAATTTTTCTTAACATCTTCCTCCACAACAGTGTTCTTAGTTAC
>JACDOL010000104.1 GCA_017656165.1 Desulfotomaculum sp. | reverse complement strand
TAATTGATTTTTCTTTTAATTACCATTATATTATGCTTTATAAATCGTATTGGGAGGGTAAAAGATGCTTACAGACTACCATATTCATGTAGAGCGCGGCCCTTATACTGTTCAATGGCTGCTGAACTTTGCCCAACAGGCTGAAAACTGCGGTATTGAGGAGTGGGGGATTTCTGAACATGCTTACAGGTTTAAAGAAACCCGGCATATTTTTTGGAACCGCTGGGTGGAAGTAAGGCAAACTGAAACCTTGGAAGATTATATGAAAATGATTTTTAAAGCTCGAGAACAAGGTATTAATGTTAAATTTGGCATTGAAATGGATTATTTCCCGGGAAAAGAAAAAGAAATAGAAAAATTTATAAATAGTTATCCCTTTGACTATATTATAGGTTCAGTGCACTGGATAGACCAATGGGGAATAGACCTGGATGAAATGAAAGAAGAGTGGGATAAAAGAGAAGTTAAGGATGTTTGGACTTCATACTTTGACCGATTGGTGAGCATGGCTGAAAGCGGGTTGTTTGATATTGCTGGTCATATCGACCTGGTAAAAATTTTCAAATACATACCGCAAGATACAGATTTTTTACAAAGGGAGTATGAGAGAGCAGCCAAGTCTCTGGCTCAAAGCGGTACAGCGATAGAAATAAGTACTGCGGGTCTTAGAAAACCGGTGGGAGAAATTTACCCACATCCCGACCTGTTGAGCACCTGCTTCCGGTACAATGTTCCGGTGGTATTAAGTTCAGATGCCCACTGCCCTGAAGACGTGGGGAGAGATTATGATAAGGCGGTAGAGTTGGCTCGAAAGGTTGGTTATACCAAAATTCAGGTGTTTACAGCTAGAAAAGCAAAAAGTTATCCACTTTATCCACAAAGTTATTAACAGCTATCCACATCCATCCACAGAACTGGCTGTAATTTTAGGACCCAGCGGCTGCGGCAAATCCACCCTGAGGGGGATTAACAGCAAAAAACGGGAGGAAATAGCTAGGAAGTATATTGACCTGGTAGGGTTAAAGGGGTTTGAGAATGCCCTCCCTAAAACCTTCTCCGGTGGAATGAAGCAGAGAGTGGCAATTGCCCGTGTTCCAGCCAACAAACCAGAAATGCTCCTGGGAGATAAAAGACTGGTTTTACAGCCAGTCTTATTTTTATACTATCATAAGATATAAAAATTTTTATCTAGCAATGCCAACATTTTTTAAGTTATAATATCACATTAAGGAAAAGGTGATCAAAAAATGAAGTCTTATTATAAAAAACTTCGATAATAAAAGGATAAACAAAGTACTTGTAGAAAAGTAATAAAATTGGTACTGCTAACATTCACTGCAGATTAAACGGAGGATTGTTATGCCGGTTTATTATGCCATAATTACTGCTGTTGTGGCTTTGAGTTATATAATATTAAAAAAATATCTTGCAGTGCATAAAAATATTTTACTATGCTTTTCTGCATATGTACTCATGTGTTTATTTCCTGTATCTGTTACTGGTATCGGAACCGGCAGTACAATTGCAGTTTACCTGCTGGCAGCAGTCTTGGTGGCCTACCTGGTTAATAATTTTGAAATCAATACCGGTGAAAGTTCAGGCCGGGCAGAAACTGCTAATAAAGAAACTGCAGCTGCAGCTATTACTGCAGAAACCAGTGATTTATACATAAATGATCCCCCACGGGAAGAATATGATTATACTGAAATTGCCCGGTCTGTGACAGCCGAATCGGATCAGCAGCAGGGCGAGTCAGAATTAAAGAGGGAGATAAAAACTGAAGTTGAACTATCACATGATAGGCAGGATGATTTACCAGAAGAGGATTTAAGTATGGAAATGACAGCCGGGGAAGAGAATATGGAAGTAGAAAGCAATTTAGAAGAAGATAGTATAAAAACTGAAGATGGTATAGAAGTTAATGAAGATTTAGAAGTATTTAATGAAGCGGGTGCTGAAGCGGTAGCAGCGCAGGATGATGAAGAAATAGATAAAGAAATATATGAACAAATAGATGAAATAGATGAAGAGTTAGATAAAGACGAATTGCCTTGTGCTTATTCACATACTGAAATTGTTCGCTCTGTGGTGGAAGAAGACATGTGCCAGCATGATGAATATGAAGAAATATCACCTGATAAACCAGAAGAAGACAGCTTGAGCAGCTGTGAAGAGTCAGCTGACCAGCAGGATGAAAGCGAACCAGCACAAGTTCAAGAGTATGGTGAGGAGCTTACCTCTGAAGACAGTGATACAGCTGCAGATCAGCAGGTTAAAGAAGACCCAGAGGAGGCTGCCGGCCCTTTAACAGCTAAAGCTTTGATATCGCAAGGGCTGGAAAATTTCCAGTCTGAGCGTTATGATAAGGCACTGAAGCTCTTATTGAAAGGACTAAAAGAGCAGCCGGAACTGGAACTTAAGTACCTGGCTGTCTCAAAAATCAGTGATATTTACCAGCATATGGGAATATATGAACTGGCAGCTGGTATTATTGCTGCTTATCTAAACCAGGAGGATTTAGCTGAACATCCTGGGACAAAAGCTTGGAGAGAAAAATTAGTTTACCTGGATAATTTAATGAAAGTGATGAGAGAAAATAATATATCTAATGTACCTTACAACCAGTTGCCGGATTTTGTCAAAAAGAAGGCTTTTTTCAGGGCGATGAAGAAAATTAATAAATAAATGTTGGAACGGAAGGAGTCGGGCACGCTGTGAAGACAAGTAAGGAAATTATTAGCCTGCCGGTTTTAAGTATTGCTGAAGTGACATACTTGGGAACAGTAAAAGACCTGCTGATTAATCCTCAAAACGGCACTGTTGATTTTGTGGTGGTGGAGCCGGAGAATTCTTTTACAGAAAACAAATTAATAGCATTTGAAAACGTTGTTGGTATTGGAGAAGATGCTTTAACCGTTCGCAGCCAAGATGCACTTATTCCCTTTTCAACCAGTACCGAAGCTGTAGAGCTGCAGGAGAAAAATGTCAAAGTGATTAATTCAAAAGTGATGACTGAGAAAGGCACCCTTGTAGGTTCAATTAGTGAGATCCTTGTAGATGAGGAATCAGGAAAAATTGTGGGCTGTGAGTGGGTTCCCAGCGATGAAAGAGAAAAGGCAGGGTATATACCTACCACTCACGTCATTACCTATGGTCGCGATATGATTATTGTTGACAAGGACTTCCGCTATTATGTTGCTGATAATATAACCGGGGTAGAAGCTGGAGCTGATGACAGCGTTATTGAAGAAACTGCAGGCAACACCGGTGAAGATCCACTTAAGTTTTTTGAAGACAAACAAAAGGAATATTTAATTGGCCGAAAGGTAACAGCAAGAATTGCTGCCGATGATGGAGAAATAATTGCTGAGGAAGGGGATATCGTAACACCAGAAATAATTGAAAAGGCCACAAAAGCCGATAAATACATCGATTTAACTTTAAATACCGTAGATGAAGGCTAAAGGTTCTTTAATACTAGCAGTTCTTTTATTAGGGCAAATTGTTGCTGGTGTTACGATGGCTACTGCCTCTTCATTTTACCTTCACCAGGACAGGATATTGCCCGGTACCACCATTAATGGTGTAGAGGTAGGTAAATTAACTCCCGGTGAAGCGTTAAAGAAGTTAAAAGAGAAATTCCCACAACCCACACCGGACAGTGTTTTGGTTTTAACTGATGATGAAGAGGGAAGATGGGAGATCAGCTGTAGGGACATCGATCTGGAATATGATTATGAAACTGCTGTACAAAAAGCATACCAGCGGGGAAAAAACATATCTCCCATTAAAGAAATTGATAAGTATTACCAGTTAATTAAAAGCAAAAAGGACATTAACCTCCACTTAAAATTTAACGAAAGTGCCCTTGTAGAGGTATTAAAAAGCATTGAGAATAATTACAATATTGAACCCAAAAATGCTCAGGTTGCGTATACCGGTGATAAAGTAGTTTTATTACCGGAAACGTTGGGTAGAAAGTTGGATATTGATGCAACTGTGCGGTATTTTAAAGAGGTGCCTGCCGGTAGATTTTCATTTCAACTGGTTGGTAAAAAAATAAAGCCGGAAATGACCAGTACTGATATAAAGGATATTAACGCCCGATTGAGCCTATATGTCACCTCCATAGATACAGGAAAAAAAGATGGCAGAGTTCACAATATTAAGCTGGCCAGCAGCAAAATAAATAATACTGTACTTCAGCCGGGTGAAATATTTTCTTTAAATGAAGCCATTGGCCCGCGCAGCAGGGAAAACGGTTATAAAAAAGCGCCGGTAATTGTTGATGATCGTCTGGTAGACGACTATGGGGGCGGCGTCTGCCAGGTGGCTACCACATTGTATAATGCTGTTTTAAAAGCAAGGTTACCGGTGGTTGAGCGGCACAGGCATACTAGGCCGGTAAGTTATGCGCCAATGGGAAGAGATGCCGCCATAGCAGGAGATATTAAAGATTTTAAATTTAAAAATGATGGTGAGCATGCCATCTTAATATCGGCAAAGGTATATAATGATAAGCTTATAATTAGTCTCCTGGGAAATATTGATGATGCTAAAAGTATAAAGTTTAAGACAGAGACCGTTCGTGAGGTTATTGAACCTAAAATTATATATAAATTTGATACCAGCTTAAAACCCGGTGAAATGAAAATATTAAGACCCGGTTCTGAAGGATATCATATAAAGACATATGAAGTAACTCTGGTAAATGGCATAGAACATGAACGAAAACTGCTGTCAGAGCGGCATGTTAAACCACAGGACACCGTAATATTGTTATCCCCTTACGGTCCGCATAAAGGGATTGATAAGTAAGAAACATAGAAGAGCCTTCTCAGTTAATGAGAAGGCTTCTTTCTTTGCACAATTTTTAATAATGCTGAAATAACATGAGCTGAGGATGCACGATCCCCGAAACAACCTGTATGTAATATATAAGTTCTGTCGGCTGCAGTTTTTTTTCTGAACTCAACTCACAGTTTTGTGCATCTGCCGGTACTAACTGCTGCAAACTGGGGAGTGTAAATTATTTTGTGTAAATGGGTAATTCCGTTGAATAATGGTTAACC
>JACDOL010000103.1 GCA_017656165.1 Desulfotomaculum sp. | reverse complement strand
TTAGCTAACTTTTGCTTAGAATTCCTTCTACCCCCCAGGTATACGCCGCCTTTGGTTCCACAAAAACCATATCCCCAGGATTTATATCATTTTTTTCCAGAGGCACTCTAGTTAAAATGTAGTTATCCGAAAAACCCTCTCCCCACTTTACTCCTTCTTTAATGGAAATCCTCTCAACTAAAATACGAAGCTTGTCCCCAATAAAACGGCGGTGAAAATCCAGTGATAATTTGTCACCCAGTGAGCTCATTTCTTCCGCCCTGCGCTTTTTTATATCAGGACGTACCTGTTCAGAGAAACGGGCAGCCGGTGTCTTTTCACGGGGAGAATAAGGAAAAACATGAAGCCTGCTTAATCTTAGCCTCCGAACTGTTTCCATACTTTTGATGTGATCTTCTTCTTTTTCCCCCGGAAAGCCCACTATAATATCAGACATTACAGATACATCTGGCATTAAATTTCTTGCCCGGTCCACAATTTGTGCAAACTTTTCTACTGTATATCTGCGTCCCATTTTTTTCAGGATCTTATTGCTCCCGCTCTGCAGCGGAAGGTAAAGGTGGTTGCAGACCCTATCTACTTTTCCCATTGTTTCAATTAACTCCATTGTTCCCACCATCGGCTCTATGGAGCTGAGCCTAATTCTAAAAAACTGATCCAGCTGATCTAATTCCTTCAACAGTTCCGAAAGGCTTGTATTTTTTAAATCTCTTCCATAGGTGCCCAGGTGGGTACCTGCCAGGACTATTTCTTTATAACCAGCATCAGCCAGCCTGGAAACCTCTTCAATTACCCGCTTTGGATCCCTGCTGCGTGGTTTCCCCCTGGCGTGAGCAACAACACAATAAGTGCAGAATTCGTCACACCCCTCCTGAATTTTAACCACTGGTCGGCTCCGGGGGTAACGGGAAGGTATACTGATTTCTTCAAAGTTTTCATTTTGGTGTAGTTTATGTACCAGTTCAACGAAGCCGCTTCCCGGGTTCTTAATTTTTTCCGAAACAAGCCTGGGAATCTCTGAACGTCCTGCCGTTCCAACTATAATATCAGCTTCAGGAACTATTTGCTTAACTTCTTCCTTATCCACTTGAACGTAACAACCTGCAAGCACAACTAGAGCATCTGGGTTCTCTTTCTTCACTTGGCGAACTTCATATCTTGATTTGCGGGCAGCAGACTTAGTTACCGCACAGCTGTTAATTATATATATGTCAGCATTTTTTTCTACAGGTAGGCAGCCTGCTTCCTGCATGATAGTATCAATGGCAGCACCTTCTGCCTGGTTAACGGGACAGCCCAAAGTTATTATTTTATAACTGTAATTATCCAGATTGCCCTGCATAACTTTAAATCTCCTTTTATTTTGTAACTACTTTTAAAAGTATAATGGAAGAAGTATATATTATCAAATCATGTTAATACTTGACATATATTAACTGTTTATGCTAGCTTATAATGTATGTCAAAATTTGTCAAATTTTAATTAAACACTTATATAGTCCTCAGCCGGACAATTTTTTTATCTTGGTTTCTTTTTTGCTATCATTATAAAAGAAAAGGAGTTAATAACGTTTCTCCTCAAGGAAATCCTTCCGTTAGTCAATATCATACTCCTTTTTCACAGGGGTTCTTAGAAGGGTACAATACTATGGACGCTCTGGCTTCAGTTATATTTGGTCTAGTTATTGTAAATTCCATGAAATCTAAAGGTATTACAAACAAAAATGAAATTGCTAAAATAGCCATTATCTCAGGTATTATTGCCGCAGCAGGTTTATCTTCAATATATGTTGGACTTGGTTATATAGGAACAACCACAGGCAGCCTTTATAATGGAAACAATCCCGGTGAAATGCTTTCTTATATAACCGAAGCTATATTGGGTCCTGCCGGTAAAGCTGTCATCGGAATTACTATGGCTTTAGCCTGCTTAACTACCTCAATAGGATTAGTATCCAGCTGTGGAAGTTTCTTTAATAGACTAACTAATAACCGCATGAGTTATAACTTTATTTGCATAGCCACAGTGCTTGTTAGTGCTTTTTTAGCCAATATGGGATTGGCACGAATACTAAAGATATCAGTCCCCTTATTAATCAGTGTGTACCCAATAATAATTGTATTAATTGTGTTATCTCTTTTACATGATATGTTTCATGGTAATAAAGCTGTGTACACTGCAGCAGTTGGGGGAACAACAGTAATATCTGCGGCCAACTTATTTAGTTCCTTAACCAGCAAATTAGGATATAAGTTAATATTTTTAGATTACCTACTCAACAGCTTGCCTTTACATGAACAAGGAATGGAGTGGATTGTGCCAGCAGCCTTACTTGCATTAATTGCATTATTTTTCAGCAAAAAATCTAAGGTTTCTAATTTAAAAACAAAAACCCAACATTAAAGTCACAACCTTAATAAAAAATCTTCGGTCTTATGCCGCAAGGTATTTACACTCCGAAAACACGCCGGCACATATACTCTCTATCGTTTTCTCTGGTAAATACCTTGGCTTTCTGATAGTGGAGAAAAGCTGAAGCTTAGTAAGCTTTAGCTTTTCTTTTTATAATTTGTTATAATTGATAAAGCAAAATAAGTAAGGAGGTTGCATATGAGCTTAACAGGAGTTAAAGAGTATGTTATTAAAATTGGTATTGGAACTACAGATATTAATGATGAAAAGTATGCGGTATTAATGCTCGATCACATAGATTTGGACAGCCTTCTAAGAACTGCTGCCATAATGGAACTAATTAAACCTAAACTTCTACCATTAGAAGACAATCATCCCAAGTTTTTTGGTGAAGACACAGAAGTAATGGGTGTTGATAAAGAACTGACAGTTTCCATTAAAAAAGTAAAAAAGATTATTTACATAAACATTGAAAGCAGGTCAACATTAGAGGAACTTTTGGCCGAAGTTGATACAGAAACTGCCGAAAAGGCCAAAAAAAACCTACCCACAGCATTATTTGAGTTTAAGCACAAAAAAGTTTTCAACCAAAGTGCCACCATGGCGTACAGCGGCATTTATAAAAATTCTTACCGCGAGTTTATTAATACATATAAAGAAAAAGGATTTTATTTTATTGTGCTGGGTAATGAAGGATCTCCCATGCCAGGAGTGCAGTTAGTAAAAGACGATCTTAATCTTGAGTAGAATATTCACTGCTGTAAACAGCATATCATAAAATAAATAATGCCCTTAACCTTTGTAAGGGCATTATTTTTAATAATAAAAGTCGTGCTTTCCGATAGTAGTCATATATCTTCTATTTTTAACAATCCAGAAATTTTCCGATTTATTAGGATTTAAGAAGTACAGTGCAGGCCCTACCGGCCGGTAGCCATTGAGAGCGGCTTTAGCTGCTTCAATACTTTCTCTGCTGGGATTGTTGTAAATACGCCCGTCTATAACAGGTGAAAACTGTGTGTACCCATATTGTTTATCAAATATCACACCATATATAGTGTTGGGAAATATATCTGATTTAACTCTATTTAAGATAACATTTCCCACAGCTACCTTTCCTATAAACGGCTCGGCCTCTGCCTCTGCATGAATTATACGGGCTAACCAGTATACTTCATCTGACAGCCGGCCTGTCCCACGATTAGAAGCAGCAGTTTTTACTTTTCTTACTGTGTGCTGTACAGCTGACTCTTTTTTCTTTACCGCTGGCTTTTCATTATTTTCTTGTTCATTATCTGGCTTATTGTCTATATGTTTTTTATCTCTCTGTTCTTTATTTTTATTTTCTAATGTTTTATTATAGGTATTAGCAGCTAATTCAAATGCAGCCTCAAAAGTTTTCTTCCTTTCTAACTTTGCTTCACCCTGGTAATTAATTTTTATATTTTTTCCTGTATATATTCCGCTGAAGCAAAATAGAAGGATTATTATTAGAAAACCAACTGAAACAACTGCACTAACACCCTTCTTCATATCTCTCCCTCTTTAAGCATGTCTATATTCATTGACTATATAATTATAGAACATATTAACGAAGAGTGTTAGCAGTAATTAAAGGTACGACCTCCAAACGTTACCATATAATTTTATCCCGAAGTATTTTGACTGTACAAGAAACTAATATATAGCAAGAATTTTAAATTAATTGAGGTGTTTTTATGAAAATTAACAATGCTGATTTTATACAGCTGGTAATAGATATGGTAAAAAATAAATTACCTGACGTGCATATTATAATAAAAGATGACTTCACTATAAAAATGCAGCGTTCAGATTATTGGATTGATTTATTCCTGGGTAATTTATATCAAAACTACATGTATTGTCCGTCTTATTTTAAAAAAGAGTATCTTAAAAGGGCCTTGCAGCCATTTATAGAAGACCTGCTGAGGGGAAGGAGCATCAATGCTGATGATATTATAGCAAATAAAAAAAATATTTATCCCCTGCTGGTAAATAAAAATGATGTTGAAGAAGATTTTGCCTCATCACCATTAACCAGTGAACTGCATCTTGTATATGTATTTGACCAAGGAGTGAGATTTTTCTTCATTAATAACAAAATATTGTCCCATTTAAAAATAGACTTTACCAGCCTTAAGAACCTGGCAGCCAAGAACTTTCATCGAGACTTTGATAAACCTTTAATGCTGATAGATAAAAAAAGAAATATTTTAGGATATAATTACCTTGATTCATATGATTCCACCCGTGTATTACTGCTGATAAAAAAATTTGGAGGCATTGAAGAGTTCTTAGGAAGCGATATATTAATTATGATTCCCACCAGAGATTTACTGCTCCTATTTAGTTATCAAGACATTCCCTCCTTAAACAGAATACAAATGCTCGGCCGGTCTGAGTATATCAATAATTCATACCCAATTAGCACTACTATATATAAGCTGCAGGCGGGAAATATTATAAAATTTCAAGATAAATAAAGGTTTGAAAACATGCCGGCACATAAACTTGAACGAACGCTTAAGCCTCCGTGCCTGTGTTTATTAAACCCTTACATATAATAAAAAGCCTGTCAGGTTTAATATACCTGACAGGTTTATTCAAAAATAAAATGGCTCCGCGAGCAGGACTCGAACCTGCAACCTACCGGTTAAC
>JACDOL010000102.1 GCA_017656165.1 Desulfotomaculum sp. | reverse complement strand
TCTATATTCCTACACATTAAGAGGTGTATTGCGAAATTTATTTCACGGATTCAGGCCGAAGTTTTTCTTCCATCTCTTTATACTTAGTAACATCAGTAGCATAATGAAGATAAATATCTTCATCCAAGGGAATCCACCAGGTATCCCAGATGCTTCCCGCAAACTCCACTTCATCGTTTATCGGTTCATTTCTGTCCAAGGCTTCGTCTCCACGGCAGAAATAACATTTCGTGCCGGACAGGGGTGAGCCGGATTTTTCAATTGCCCCCCTATATTTGTCTGGAAGAGATTGCGTACCGTGTATGCTCCTCCAGCAATAATTTCCTACTTTTGTTCCTATCACTATTTCCGCCGCTTTATTTTGTGCCAGAATGCGGCGCTCCCTTGAAACCAGCCAGGCCGGACTGGGAATGCCCTCCAGCATCATGCGAAGCTGCTCTTCTTTGCGCCTGTTTTCCTCCTCCAGCCGCTTGCGTTCGCTGATGTCGCGCACAATTCCCACCGCATGCCAGGCGTCCCCGATCCTGAAAGCAGACACCGAGAGCTCCACGTCAAGCTCCCGCCCGTCTTTGCGTTTAACTTTCAGCTCAATTGTTTTCCCTATGGCATTCCCTTCTCCGGTCAACTGAAAGCGCCGGAAAGCCTGAACATGAAGCTCATAAAGATGTTTATTAGGCACGACCAGCCGGAGCAGGTCTTTTCCCAGGACTTCTTCCCTGGAATAACCGAAGAGCTGTTCCGCTGCCGGATTCCAAAACACAACTTTTCCTTCTGCGTCAAGTACAGCGATGGCGTCCCGGGCCGAGTCCATAATGGCACTTAAAGTCGCTTCTCTTGCCTGCAGATGGGCATTTGCTTCATGAAGTTTCAGAGCCATTTCCACAGTGGATAGCAAAGCAGCTTTGTCCGTATTTTTAAACACGAACCCATAGACCTTAACTTCTTTTATTTTTTCAATAGTTTTCCCGGATGTGCTGGCGGTGAGAAATACAACGGGAACATCCCGGGATTTAAGTATTCTGCGTGCAGCATCTATTCCGTTCATTTCCCCCGCCAATTCGATATCCATGAGAACCAGGTCCGGCAAAGAACCGCCGCTTATCTTTTGCACCGCTTCTTCTCCTGTAACAGCAGTTTCCATCTCATACCCGCATTTATGCAAAAAATCCTCTACAATCTTAGCAGTTAAGCGGCTGTCTTCCACCAGCAGTATTTTTTTCTTTTTCCCGAGTATATTTTTACGCATTTCTTACCACCTTAAATTATCCCTTTACTTTAATCAATAGCACATTACACTTTAAACCTCGCAACCAGGGAACTCAGCTTTTCTGCCATTTCCGCCTGGGCAGTTCTGGCCACCTCTTCCAGGGCTTTTGCCTTTTCTGTAGCATTGCTATTGATTTCCTGGGAAAAAGCGGTGGCTTCTTCAATAGCTGCCACCACTCCTTCAAAGGCCGTATTAACCTCACCTATAGAAGATGCAATCTGAGAAGCTGCGGCAGCAAATTCTTCAGACAAGGCTTTGACGAACCGGGCGTCTTATGCATACTGCTCGCCGGTCTTTTCCAGCATATCATAGTCTGGAGTCACTTTGTCATCGATGAATTTCAGGATTTCCTTGGCATTGGCAGTGAGCCTGTCAACGGCTGCCTGTACTTCTTGAATAACGATTTGGATGCTGCCTGCCATCTGGGCGGAGTATTCGGCAAGCTTCCGGACTTCCTCCGCCACCACCGCAAAGCCCCGGCCCTGGTCTCCCGCCCGGGCCGCTTCGATGACGGCATTGAGGGCCAAGAGATTGGTCTGGCCTGCGATTTCCGAAATTACATCGGTCATTTTGGCAATTTCTTCAACGATTTTTGCTTCTTCGATAGCTTTCTTGATTTCCTACTGTTTGGCGTTATAGATGCTTTGGGCTGTTTGTTTGGAGGCTTTAGCCGTTCCTTCATCTGTTCTACTCTTTTTTCGATTTCCCCAACTTTTGCTTTCCCTTGTCCGGCCCTTGCTTCAAGCTGCTCAGCCCCATTTTTTATTTCTGTGCTGGATGCTGTCACTTCCTCAACAGAAGCGCTGGTCTCTTCCATCCCGGCGGCGATCTGCTCCACCGAGGCATTGATATTCCGTGTCTGTGCGCTGACTTCTTCCACCGTAGCGGAAAGCTCCTGGCTGGCCGCGCTGGTTTCGGCAACAGAGGCGGCCACTTCTTTTAACAAAGCACGTATTTTTTCATTCATCTCGGCAAAGGCATGGGCCAACTGCCCCTTTTCGTCCCGGCGACGCAGAAAACTTTCCGGCACTTCCAGGGTAAAGTCACCACCGGCCATGAGGTGGGCGTGTTCAACCGCGACTCTAATTGGGTTGGTTTTGGTTTTCAGATTAAATCCCTCCACTTTCCCTCTTGGGCATATTATGTTCTTGTACCATTATGCGCAAAAATATTTCTGCAACTACTGGGTCAAACTGTTTACCCATATTCCTCTTTATCTCAGCGATAGCCTCATCCCTGCTCATGGCTTTGCGGTACGAACGGTCACTGGTCATGGCGTCATAGGCGTCGGCCACGGCCAAAATGCGGCAGAGTAAGGGTATCTCTTCTCCTTTTAATCCCCGGGGATATCCATGTCCGTCCCAGCGCTCATGGTGGCACAGTATGTATTCGGCAATAGAAGCCAGCTCCGGGGTATTTTGAGCAATGCGGTAACCGATTTCGGGATGTTTTTTCATCTCCTCCCATTCTGCGGAAGACAAAGGTCCGGACTTTTGTAAAACACTTTCTTTAATACCCACTTTGCCGATGTCATGCAGTACTGCCAGCAAAGCTAATTCATCCAGTTCTTTGACGGAAAGCCTCATTCTTCTTCCTACCATCAGGCAATAATTTTTCAGGCGTTCGGCATGTTCCTTCGTTTCCGTGCTTTTGGCATACAAGGTGGCAAGCAGGGTGTTGATAATGGCATTGCGGTAGCTTTTACCCTCCATTAATTTCCGCCGGTTCATCCATTCCTCGGCTTCTTTGATGACTTGCCAAAGATTTTCCGAAGCTTGTGCCTTCACTGCATAACCCATGGCTATGCTAAGTTGTGCCTTTACGCCTTTTACTTGCAAACACCTGTTTTTGATCCTCTTCATGATTTCTTCTGCGCTTTTGGCCGTAGTCCGGGGCAGCAGGATGAGAAATTCGTCCCCGCCCCAGCGAACGATGATGTCTTCTTTGCGGCAGCTTTTTTTGATTACCTCTGCCGCCTTTTTTAATAGCTTGTCCCCCGCTTCGTGGCCGAAGACATCGTTGGTCAGCTTCAACCCGTTGATATCACCCATAATAAAAGATAAAGGCAGCTGACGCGGCGTATCCAGCCGCTTGATTTCTTTTTCCACAAACCTGCGGTTGTAAAGCCCTGTGAGATGGTCATGATAGCTCAAAAAGATGACTTTTTCTTCAAATTTCTTGCGCAGAATATATTCGGAAATAATCCTTGCGGTAAGCTGCAGCAAATTGATATCGGCTTCAGACCATTCGCGGTTTTTCAAGCAGTCGTCAAAACCGATAAAGCCGTATAAATCCCCTTCCAAATATACAGGCAGTACCAGCAGGGACTTGATCTCCTGAGACCTTAAAATTTCCTTTGTCTTTTCATCGGGGATGTCTTCGATGTCCTTGTAGTTTATCACTTCTCTGTTTTTAAGCCTGTCCACCCACCAGGTAAATTCAGCTACAGGGATTTCCTGAAGGTTTTCTTTCTGGGGCGTTATACCTGGTGCCGTCCACTCAAAAGTGTTGCTCACGGTCTCTTTTACCCAGTCCGCTTCAAAGAGGTAGACCCTGCTTACCTCTATGCCCTCGCCCAAAAGGTGCAGAGATTTTGTCAGAAAAACTTCAAGGCTTCTTTCTTGTAAAGCCAGATAAGAAACACTGCTGATAAGCTTTTCGTATCCCAGTCTCTTTTTAAGTTCTTCTTCGGCCTGCTTTTGCAGGGTAATATCCTTGCTGGAGCCAACCAGGTATTTTACCTTTCCCTTTTCCAACACCGGCGTCAGGGTGGTCAGCCAGGTTCTTTTTCCGGCGGAGAGGGTCAGGGTCTCTTCATAGGTCATGTGCTTTTTAATCTTCAGACACCTTTGATAATTGGTGTTGACCGCTTCACCAATTTCTTTCCCGGCCAGTTCAACGGGGGTTTTGTCTTTTATATCCTCCAGGCTGAAACCGGTCAGTTTCTGATGAGCAGCATTGTTCCTCATGTACCGGAGTTCTCCGTTTTCCACCCTGACCAGGAACATGGCATCCTGGGTAGCGTTGAACACTATTTCCAGCTCTGTGGCCAATTCCCCGATCTGCTTTTTCTGGGCCTCCAAGGTTTTTACCCGTTCTATTTCTGAGGTGATTTCTTGAAAAATAGTAGTAAAATACCCTTTTTGAGGAGCAAAAGCGGTTATTTTATACCAGCGCCCCAAAGGCTCTGCATATCGTGTGAACTCCTTCCTTTCGCCGGTCAAGGCTACCTTGCCGTAAAAATCCACCCAGTCAAAGCTACTGCTTCTGATGCCTGACAGGACTTCCGTCACCCTTTTCCCGAGGATGGCTTCTTTTTTCAGCCCGGTCATTTCTTCAAAAGCAGGATTTATATCCAGAAAGATATAGTCTTCGGGTTCGCTCCGTTCATTTAGCAGTATTTTGTGGTAAGCATAGCCGAAGGGTGCCTGCCGCAAAATTTCCTGCATAATTTTTTCTTTCATCCTTTACCCTCCCATTTAGGGAAAAAACGATACATTGTTTACCTAAGATTTCTGTTGTTTCCCTCTCTTTTTATAAAAAAGACCCTATGCCAGAGTACAAAGTCTTTTTTGCTGCAATAGCTGCCCAAAAATATTTTGCTATTAGGCCCTTGGCTTTGCACCCCTGCCTTTCGACAGGTTTGCCCTAAAATACCTATTTATTTAAACTATGTGACTATGACCGTATTTCAGTCTTATGGTAATATTATACTATTTTTTCAACGAGTTTCTTTATTTCCCTTCATATTTCTTCTTAATTTTACACCATATGGCCTCTTTACAATATCTCCCCCACCTCAACCCCCGCCTTCAACACAAACACCACATCCACCAACGACTTTACCCGTATTGCTCCACCAGTGCTGTAAATAAATCTTCATCAAATTTTTTGCTCTATTTCAGATAAAATCCTCTTACTCATTTCACACCTCCACACATTATTCTAATCATATAAGCGTTTTGCATAATTACCTTATCTCAGAAAAGAAACAATTATTTAGACCTA
>JACDOL010000101.1 GCA_017656165.1 Desulfotomaculum sp. | reverse complement strand
CCAGCAGGTACTACTGCAAAAGGCTGGTAGATGCCACCCAGGATGCAGATATTGCTGCCCTTTCAGGGGTGCCTTTCAGTACCGGGCAGGAAGACATGGGTTACCCGGGCAGGTATATGGTTCCCACCCTGGTATTTAAATTAAAGGGAATTTCAGATAAAGATTGGTATAAAATACGCTTGGCACTGAACACCGATAATGACCCCAATACCGGGGCCAACAGCACCTGTGCCTGGGGCTTTAAAGAAATTATGGATGAGTTTGAGTTTAAAAACCCCAGGCTGGATGCTGTTATAACCGCCGGTGGTTTTGCAGAAACCCTTACTAAACTGGCAGAAATATATGGTGTTGAAGTAACGGGTAAAATAAATAAATATTTAGATACAAATGCTGCGCTGTCTGCTGACCTTGTGGAAGATATTTTTGCTGGAGATGAAGAAATACTTGATAGATGGTTAGAAAAACAGGAAGTCCGGGAAAATATTGAGAAAAACGGGGGTTTGGTTACCCGGGGAGCGGCTTTTATGCTGATAAAGGAATATATCGGAACCAAAAGCAGGTAATTAAAGGAGAGACCGTATCGTGGGTAAAAAAACAGCAGCTGCTGTAATGGTAGTTATGATAGTTGTTGGAGTGCTGGCAGCAGGACACCTGGCATTTTGGAACCGCTACCAGCTGGAGAAGGACTTTAAACAAACCGAAATAGTCATGACCTACGGCGATATAGAAGAAATAAGCAGGTGGGAAGGTCTGCCTGAGGTGGAGGTAATGCAGAAGTTAAAGGAGCACGGCCTGACCACTGTGCTGTTTAAAGAGCCGACGGTAGAGGATTTAAGGGATCAGGGTGAAGCCTTTCCCGGGACTGAGCTTAAACTTTTAAGCAGCCCGTTAATCGAAGAATTAATAGGGGAAGAGAATATTCAACCCGGCCATACATATTTATTGTTTGACGATGAATCAAGGTTTAGGCAGGTTGAACAGCAGTTAAATGCCAAGCTGAAAGATTTAAATATAAACAGCTGTACAGCTGGCGGCAGTTATTTAATATCTATCCCTCTCCCATACAGTACCTTAAAGGATAAAGATATAGGACTGGGCTTCCCGGCAGATAAAATTAAGCTGGTGGATGAAGCAGGGCTTAGAACCATGGTGCAGGTGCGCTCGTGGTCCAAGGTTTCCAGGGCTTCGACTGAAGACCTGCAGGCAGTTTTCGGACCGTTAAAGAACATACCCAATCTTTCGGCCGTTGTGTTTAATGATGAGAGCGTGCCCGGTTACAATGAGGGGCTGCTGCCGGTTGCAGCCGGGGAGATAAAAGATACAGCTGAAGGTACTGTGGCGGTGGTGGAGTTTCTTCCCCAAAAGGGGCTGACCAGCCTGGCTAAACTGCTGGATAAGCAGGTCATAAGACTGCATTCCATTGCTGAAAATGAAATGGACAGGTATACACCGTCCTCGGCCATAGACCGCTATGTTCTGGCGGCGGCAGAAAGGAATCACCGGGCGCTTTTGGTAAGGCCCTTTCCTCCCATCAGCCTGGAAAAGCAGGAAAAGTTCCTGGACGACCTTGTTTCTGAACTGCAGAAGGAAGGTCTGCAGGTAGGCAGAGCCAGCAGGCTTCCACCCACGCCGGTGTCCACCCCGGTTATGTTCCTGGTGGGCCTGGGTGTAATTGGCGGGGGAATGATGCTGTTAAACAGGTTGGGGCTGGCCAGGTGGGCTCTGCCTTTACTGGGGGCCGCGGTGGTGGTATGGGCAGGGATGCTGCTTTGGCAGCCGGTTTTTGCCCGCAAACTGATGGCCCTGGCGGCGGTAATAATATTTCCCACATTGTCTGTGCTGACCTTTATCAATAAAGAAGGGCTTTCCCTCCGCCGGGCGGCGGGCAGGCTGGTTCTCATGTCTCTCTTTTCGCTGGTAGGGGCTTTATTGATGGTAGGTCTTTTAGCCGATGTCAGTTTTATGCTTAAACTGGATCAATTTGCTGGGGTCAAACTGGCTCACGTGGTACCCCTGGCGATTGCTGGGGTGTACTTTGCTTACCTGGGAACATCGGGGGAGAACTGGAGAGAAAAAATCTCTAACCTGCTGAACAGGCCGATTTTATGGGGGTATGCTGTGGTGGCCGGTGTGCTTCTGCTGGCCGTGGCCGTGTATGTAATCCGCACCGGCAATGACGGGGTGGCGGTATCCCAGCTGGAACTGCAGTTCAGGTCCATGCTGGATCAAATGCTGGGAGTAAGGCCGCGCACCAAGGAATTTTTGCTGGGCCACCCGGCCATGCTGGCACTTCTGTATTTCGGTTACCGGGACAACAGGTTTATACCGCTTCTGCTGCTGGGTATAATAGGACAGGTTTCGCTGGTAAACACTTTTGCCCACATTCACACTCCGCTGGTGGTATCTATCATCAGGTTTGGCCACGGCCTGTGGCTGGGCATCATATTAGGTACAGCGGCAATTTTTGCCTACAGGCTGGCCCGGGGCAGAATCCGGGGGTATCTGCATGGCTAAGGTTGTTCTGTCCGGTTATTACGGCTTTGACAACACCGGTGATGAGGCAATTTTATACAGTATAATCCAGGCCCTTAGGGATAAGAAACCGGCCGTTGACATCACCGTGCTTTCTAACAACCCTGCTAAAACACAGGAACTGTACGGGGTAAAAGCGGTCAACCGCTGGCGCCTGAATGAAGCGGCCGGGGCCATTAAAGGATGCGATATGCTGATCAGCGGCGGCGGCAGCCTGCTGCAGGATGTAACCGGGCTGAAGAGCCTGGGGTACTACCTGGGGGTTATAGCCCTGGCCCGCAGCCTGGGAAAACCGGTATTTTTCTATGCCCAGGGAATCGGCCCGGTTACCAGCAGGGCAGGGAGATTAATGATGAAGCTGGTGGTTAACCGGGTGCAGCAGATTACAGTCCGGGATGAGCAGTCAAAAAATGAACTGCAGGCCATGGGAGTTAACAGGCCGCCCACTGCCGTTACTGCTGACCCGGTGCTGGGGCTGGAAATATCAGAAGAAGACCGCCGGCTGGGCAGGCAGATACTGGAGTCCCACGGGATAGACTTTAATAAGCCCGTACTGGGAGTATCGGTGAGGGACTGGAAAGGAAGCACCGGTACCCTGAAGCAGGAACTGGCACGCTGCTGTGACCGCTTTGTTGAAAAAGGGTGGCAGGTATTGTTTTTACCCCTGCACCATCCCGGTGACATTGCACCCTGCCGGGAAACCGCCGGCTTCATGAAGAATTCTTCCGCTGTCCTGGCAGGGAATTATAACGTGCAGGAATTTATCGGCATTACCAGCAGCTGTACCATGCTGGTAGGAATGAGGCTGCATTCCCTGGTGTTTGCAGCCAGGGCTGCTGTCCCGCTGGTGGGGATATCCTATGACCCCAAGATTGACAGTTTTTTAAAGCAGTTAAATTTAACCCCGGCCTGCCGTGTGGAGGACGAGAAGTACGACATTCTGCCTTACATGGAAAAGGTATCAGCCGACCTTGAAGGGGAAAGGCAGAGGCTTAAAGAAGCAGTAAAAGTTTTAGAAAAGAAGGCCCTGCATACAGCTGAGCTGGTGTGTAGGATGTTGTAACGACGTTTTGCGTAGGGGTTTGATTTATCGAACCCGAATAATGTCAAAGGAGGTAATATTATTGTTTGACATTAATAAAATCCAAGAAATCCTGCCCCACAGGTATCCCTTCCTTTTGATAGATAAAATCCTGGAAATGGAAGAGGGCAAACGGGCGGTAGGAATAAAAAATGTTACCATAAACGAACCCTTTTTCCAGGGGCACTTTCCCGGGTACCCGGTAATGCCCGGGGTGCTGATTATTGAAGCCATGGCCCAGGTAGGGGCGGTAGCCTTATTAAGCAGGCCGGAATACGCCGGCAAACTGGCCCTCTTTGCCGGAATTGACGGGGCCCGGTTCCGCCGCCAGGTGCTGCCCGGTGACCAGTTGAAAATTGAAGTTGAAGTGACCAAGCTCC
Source organism: Desulfotomaculum sp. (assembly GCA_017656165.1). Classification (GTDB taxonomy): domain Bacteria; phylum Bacillota; class Desulfotomaculia; order Desulfotomaculales; family Desulfohalotomaculaceae; genus Desulforadius. The sequence continues at coordinate 1,558 of JACDOL010000101.1, read as the reverse complement.
GGGGCAGAATTGGTAAAAGCAGAGCCAGGGCTTTTGTTGGCGACCAGCTGGCTGCCGAGGCTGAGCTGATGTTTGGTATCGGTGAAAAAGAAAATTAAATATACAGATTTATCAAATCCGGCAGGAATTTGTATAAAATTTCTGGAAATAATGCGAGAAATGCTGTTAAATGAAGTATTGCTTAGAAATAATCCGCACAAGGGCTTGTCCAAGCCAACCGGTCAGCAAATGTTTTAAATTTACCTTTGTCACGGGGTTCATTATGCAGTAAAATTAGGTTGATTGCGTTATTTTAAATTGGAGGGTGAACTGGTGCTGACAGAAATTGCTGCTGTGGTGCTGGCCCTTTTGCTCTCGCTGCTGCTTACCCCCTGGGTTAGGCGCCTGGCAATTAAAATTAATGCCATAGATAAACCAAATGAACGAAAGGTACATAGAGGTCTTATGCCCCGTATGGGCGGCCTGGCGGTATATTTAAGCTTTGCCCTGGCGGTACTGCTGCTGCATCCCATTTCTATGCCGGTGGCCGGCCTTCTGCTGGGCGGCCTGCTGATTGTGCTGCTGGGCATAATTGACGATGTTAAGGGACTGCCTGCCAAGGTGAAGCTGGCCGGGCAGATTATTGCTGCCTTAGCAGTGGTACCTTTTGGTATTCAGGTGGATTTTATAACTAACCCGTTAACCGGCGGGATAATGCATTTAGGCCTTTTGGCTGTGCCGTTAACGGTTTTCTGGATTATATCCGTCACCAATGCTGTGAACTTAATAGACGGCTTGGACGGCCTTGCCGGGGGCACATCAATGATTGCGGCTCTAACCATTGCCGCGGTAGCCTGGAAGCAGGGGTTAATTTACGGCGGTTCCGGTACTCACTTTGAAGTGGCGGTGCTGGCTGTGGTTCTGGCTGCTGCCATATTAGGATTCCTGCGCTATAATTTTTACCCGGCAAAAATTTTCCTGGGTGACACCGGGTCAATGTTCCTGGGGTACTGCCTGGCTGTGCTGGCTGTTATGGGTCTTACCAAGAGTGCTGCGGCCATTTCAGTATTTATACCCATTGTAATCCTGGGAATACCTTTGTTAGATACCTTCTTTGCCATTATTCGCCGCTGTTACAAGCAGCAGCCCATTTTCCAGCCGGATAAGGAGCACCTCCATCACCGGCTGATGGCCATTGGGTTAAGCCACCGGCAGACGGTGCTGGTGATTTACGGCATCAGTGCGCTGTTGGGCGGCAGTGCATTCCTTTTAAACATAATAACCACCGACCGGGCTGTACTGCTGCTGGCCGGGCTGTCGCTGCTAATCATTCTTGGTGCCAACAGGATAGGGGTAACCGGGCGCAAAAAAGCTCCTGCAGCAGGGACGCACCGCAACCTGGAAATGTAAATATCTGCAGACACAAGGGCGCGATTTTTATCGCGCCTTTTATGTTTATATTTAGGGTTCAATAAATTGAACCCCTACACCGGTTTTAACGACAAATGAAGGCTACCACCGATGTAGGGGCGCATTTATGGCGCCCAAAAGAACATGGGGTTCAAAATAAGGAAATTAA
>JACDOL010000100.1 GCA_017656165.1 Desulfotomaculum sp. | reverse complement strand
AGGAGGCTGAAATGATGAAACTAAGAGACATTTACAACCTGGCCATTGAAATGGGAATTAATAATGATCCCCGCGGTGAAGAAGAAGTCAAAAAAATACTGAAAAAAAATAAAAAACGTTATGAAGATTTGAAGGAAGATGAAAAAGATGAATACGATAAGGATAAATTTTTTAATCCTTACAGTGATACCAGGGTACTGTTTGGGGATATGGATCAAGATGTTAAGCGTGTTTTAGTTGGGATTGATATGGAAGTAGGAGAGGTGCTGCTGGCCGACCGGCTGAGTGAAAAAGGAAAGCAGATTGATCTTATTATTGCCCACCACCCGGAAGGAAGGGCTATGTCTGCTCTGCACGAAGTTATGCACCTGCAGGAGGACATTTTGGCCCAATACGGTGTTCCCATTAATGTAGCTGAAAGCATTATGGCTCCACGGATTGGTGAAGTGCGCCGGGGAATACTTCCCTTAAATCACAACCGGGCTGTTGATGCAGCTAAACTTCTGGGCTATTCCTTTATGTGCATGCATACCCCGGCAGATAACTGTGTTGTAAATTACCTGCAGAAGAAAATTGATAAGGAGCAGCCCGAAACACTGGGTGACATTATTAAGCTTTTGAAGGAAGAACCGGAATACAAGGAAGCTGTAAAGTATAATGCCGGCCCCACCATTGTAGTTGGTTCCAAAGAACGCCGTGCTGGGAAAGTGCTGGTAGATATGACCGGTGGCACCAGCGGGTCTGAGGACGCATACAACAAGCTGCAGCAGGCCGGTGTGGGTACACTGGTAGTAATGCACATAGGAGAAAAACACCGGAAAGAGGCTGAAAAAAATCATATTAACGTAATAATTGCCGGTCATATGGCCAGCGATTCGCTGGGTATGAATTTAATATTGGATAAATTTGAGGAGCAGGGTGTAGAAGTTATAGCCACTGCCGGTCTGTTGAGACACAGAAGGTCATAAAAAGGAAAATAAAAACGGGGGTTATAAGATGCAAAAGCCCGAACTCTTAGCCCCGGCCGGGTCATGGGAGGCAATGGTGGCTGCGGTTCAGAACGGTGCCGATGCTGTATACCTGGGCGGACAGTCTTTTAATGCCAGGCAGTCGGCAGCCAACTTTGATAACCAGCAGCTGGCCCAGGCAGTTGAATACTGCCATGTCCGGGGGGTTAAGGTTTATGTTACGGTAAATATTCTCATAGCAGATGAAGAAATAAACGATGTTTTGGACTTCCTACGTTATCTACACAACATTGGAGTTGATGCTGTTATACTGCAGGACCTGGGTCTGGCCCATTTGGCCAGCCAGGTTCTGCCGGAACTGCCCCTGCATGCCAGTACCCAGGTGACTGTGCACAATATTCCTGGGGTTCAGCTGCTTCAAAAGTCAGGGTTTAAGCGAATTGTCTTAGCCCGGGAACTTGATTATAAATCAATAAAAAAAATTAAAGAAGAAACTGGAGCTGATTTAGAAGTTTTTGTGCATGGAGCATTGTGTGTATGTTATTCCGGGCAGTGCTTAATGTCCAGCATGATTGGTGGGCGGAGTGGAAACCGGGGACGCTGTGCCCAACCCTGCCGCCTAGAATACCAGCTGGTGGATCGATATTATGGTAAGCCGCTGACAGACCCGGGAAAAACCGGGGAATACCTGCTCAGCCCCCGGGATTTAAATCTCAGTGAGTACATACCTCAATTAATTGAGGCAGGTGTCAATTCTTTTAAAGTAGAAGGAAGGATGAAGCGGCCCGAGTATGTAGCCACTGTTATTCGCGTTTACCGGGAAATTATTAATCAATATCTGGCGAAAGGTAAAATTGAAGTCACACCTGCCCAGGCCCGGGAACTGGAGCAGATTTTTAATCGTGATTTTACAACCGGCTACTTTTTTGGCAACCCCGGAAGGGACTTAATGAGTTTTAAAAGACCAAACAACCGCGGGGTGTTTTTAGGACGGGTAAAGAGATTTAAAAAGGGCAGCAACCTGGTGGAATTATATCTTCAAGAACCTCTCCGGGTAGGAGATGGTATTGAGATATGGGTTTCTAAAGGAGGCAGAAAAGGAGTAGAGGTTTCCCGTATCATTCATAAAGACAAGCAGGTTAAAGAGGCACCTGGGGGCAGCAGTGTTTGGGTGCCAATTCCCGGCAGGGTTAATCCCGGCGACCGGGTGTTTAAAACCCATGATGCTGAACTGATAAGAAGGGCTAAAGAAAGTTATACTTCCAGCAGGGAAAAGCGAAAAATTCCTGTAAAGTTTTTTGTGCGAGCTGAAGTGGGTAAGCCGCTTTGCATTAAGATAGTTGACCCTGAAGGATTAACTGCAGAAGTTCAGTCTGAGGAAGAGGGACAAGAGGCTGAAAAACGACCGTTAACCCGGGAATATTTACAATCACAGCTTGAACGCCTGGGCAATACACCTTTTTCTTTAGCGGGTTTAGAATGTGATATTGTTGGTAAAGTGATATTCCCTGTCCGGGTAATAAATGAACTGCGCCGGCAGGCATTAAATGAACTGGAGCGAAAACGGGTTCAAAATATGTCCCGTTCCATATTAGTGGAAAAAGAATTTAGACAGCGCCTGCAAAAAGCACTGCCTGAAGTTGAAAATAAACAGAAAAAGACGGGAAAACCGAAACTGGCAGTTAATGTTACCCGCTTTTCAACTTTGCAGGCGGCGGTTGAAGCTGGAGCAGATATTATATATTTCGGTGGAGAAAGTTACCGTTCTCAAAAACCCATAACACTGGAAGATATAAAAAAGGCGGCAGAACTGTGCAGCCGGCAGGGAGCAGAATTTATTTTGTCCTCTCCAAGGATAATGCAGGATAGAGAGCTGGCTCAATTCAGTAAATTTCTAGAAAAAAGCCTTTCCCAAGTTCAGGGGGTACTGGTGGCAAACCTAGGTCTTTTAGAGAAGCTGGCTGCCCGCGGTGACGTGAATTTAACTGCAGACTTTACCATTAATATTTTTAACAGAGTATCAGCTATTAAAATGAGAGAACTTGGAGTTAGACGAGTTACTTTATCACCTGAGCTGAACATGGCTCAAATTAAGGAGTTTGTTTCTCATTCACCAGTTCCAGCAGAAACCCTGGTACACGGGGCGCTGCCTCTAATGGTTACTGAATACTGTGCTGTGGGCAGTATTTTAGGCGGTTTTAGTTCTAAGAAAAAATGTTCCGCTCCCTGTACAAAACATTCCTGCGCCTTGAAGGACCGCAAGGGTGTAATATTTCCCCTGGAAACAGACCAGTACTGCCACCAGCATATCTTTAATTCCAGGGAACTGTGCCTGCTGGAAGATGTGGGTAAGCTGGCTGACGCAGGTGTAGCAGTGCTTAGAATAGATGCACGGATAATGGATGCTGGCCAAGTTAAATCGGTGGTAGAAGCTTACCGCAAGGTGCTGGGAATTTACCCCTTCGAGGGATGGGAAGAAGAGGCTGTTTTACTTAAGGATAAGCTTGAAAAATATTCTATGGGATTTACCAAGGGACATTATTACCGTGGAGTGGTTTAAGGGGAGTTGTATGAATAATAAAACTTATACCAGATTAGAATTTGATAAAGTACGTCGGAAGCTGGCGGAATATGCCGGTTCTGCCCTGGGGAGAGAAATGGCCTTAAACTTAAAGCCCAGTACAGACATGGAAACAATACTGCGGTGGCAGAAGGAAACCACCCAGGCCAGGGAACTAATGCGCTTTGAGCCGGGATTTGATTTTAGCGGCTGGCATGATATTCGCAATGAAATAAGAAGGCTTAAGCGCAGTGCGCTGCTTTCTGCTGAAGAACTTTTTGCTGTTGGAGAAACACTTGCTGTATCCCGGCGGGTCAAAAAAATTCTGTTTGACCGGCAAGAACGCTACCCTCTGCTGGCAGAAATTGCTCAAGGACTTGCTAATCTGCCGGATATAGAGAAAGCTATTTTAAATGCCATTTTACCGGGTGGGGAAATAGCTGATAATGCTACTCCTGAACTGGCACGTATTCGCCGGGGATTAAATAATGCCCAGGGTAAGGTAAAAGAGCGGCTGAACAGCATCATCAGGTCGCCTGAAAAGCAGAAATACCTGCAGGAGCCCATTTATACCATCCGGGGCGACCGTTATGTGGTACCCGTAAAACAAGAGTATAAAAACTATATCCGGGGAATAGTACACGACCAGTCTGCCAGCGGGGCCACGTTATTTATAGAACCTATGGAAGTGGTGGAAGCCAACAACGAAGTCCGCCGTCTGCAGGCAGAAGAAAAACAGGAAATTCAGCGTATACTGGCTGACCTGAGCACCAGGGCTGCCGGTGTGGTGGACGAATTAAGCTTTTGCATTGAGGCCCTTGGTCACCTGGACTTTGTGCTGGCAAAAGCTAGGTACAGTGCAAAACTAGATGCCTGGCAGCCTAATATTATTAATGAAACCAGGTTAAACCTGAAAAAAGCACGGCACCCGCTTCTTACCGGGAAAGTCGTACCCATTGACATTTACCTAGGAGAAGAATTTAATACCCTGGTTATAACAGGACCTAATACTGGCGGTAAAACGGTAACCCTAAAAACAGTAGGTTTAATGGTACTGATGACCCAGGCCGGGCTTCACATCCCGGCTGATGACGGTTCGGAGGTTGGAGTTTTTAACCAGGTTTTTGCTGATATTGGTGATGAGCAGAGCATTGAGCAGTCCCTCAGTACTTTTTCTTCTCATATGAGCAATATTATAGATATCTTAAAAAAAGTTGATAATAAAAGCTTGGTGCTGATGGATGAACTTGGATCCGGAACCGATCCCACCGAAGGGGCTGCCCTGGCACAAGCCATTCTTGATTACCTCCATGGCTTGAGTGTTTGTACAATAGCAACAACCCATTACAGTGAACTGAAAAATTTTGCTTATGCGAATAAGGGGGTAGAAAATGCCAGTGTAGAATTTGACAGCGAAAGTCTAAAACCAACTTACAGGCTTCTTATAGGAAAACCGGGGCGAAGTAATGCCTTTGAAATAGCTTTACGCTTGGGATTGCAGAAAGAACTGGTGGAAAAGGCTAGGGGATTTTTAAGTAGGGAACAAATAGAAGCGGCAGAATTAATGAAACAGCTGGAACTTGCGCAGCAGCAGGCAGAGGCAGAACGCCAGCAGGCAGTTAAGCTGCGCAAAGAAAGTGAAGAGCTGAAAGAAAAGTACCTTCAGCTGGAGCAAAAGCTGGCAGCCAGGAAAGAATCAATACTGGAAAAAGCGCGGGAAGAAGCGCAAGCTGTTATTAGAAAGGCTAAACGAGAGTCAGAAGCAATTATCAAAGAGCTGCGTGAAAAAATCAACCAGCAGTCTGCCCGGGAAAGAGAAGAAGCCATCAAAAAAGCCCGGGAAAATTTATACAAGCTTTATGATAAAACGGCAGGGAAAAACATTAAAAAGAAAGCTGCAGTTCATCAGCCACCTGAGGAACTTAAGCCGGGAGACGAAGTTTTTCTTACCCAGTATAATCAAAGAGGATATGTGCTGGAGATAGGAAATGACGATCAGGTGCTGGTTCAAGCAGGAATATTAAAAATTACTGTTAACAAAGATCAACTGCAGCGGGTTAAGGAATCAAAACCTGACAGCGGGAAGAGTCAGGTTGGCAGTGTAATAATGAATAAAGCCCAGGAAATAAACAGCAGTTTAGACATGCGCGGCATGACTGTAGATGAAGCAGTTATTACCATGGAAAAATATCTTGACGACGCCTATTTAACCGGTTTAAAGCAGGTTTTTTTAATTCACGGTAAGGGTACTGGGGTCCTTAGGGCAGCTGTACACCGGGAGCTTAAAGGTCACCCCAGGGTAAAAAGGTACCGCCTGGGAGTGCACGGGGAAGGCGGAGCAGGTGTAACAGTAGTAGAATTAAAGTAAAAGAACAGCCCGGCCAATATTTGGCCGGGCTGTTCTGTGTTGGACACTTCAAACTTTTCTATATATTTGAAAATATATTTTTAAGAAGGATTATTAAATTTATTTAA
>JACDOL010000099.1 GCA_017656165.1 Desulfotomaculum sp. | reverse complement strand
AACCCCTAAGGAGAACAGGCCCAGTATCCTGCAGGCTGGCAATGTCGAGGTTTTTACCGCAGACACCGATTTTTGTGCATCCTCCTTTTGGTGTTTGCTCGCACTGGTAGCAGAACATGTTCAGCTTTTGTTGAGAACAAGCATTCTCGTTATTTTTCTTTCCAAACATACCCAACATTAATAATTACCTCCTTGAACTATTATTTAATTAATTGTTCTGAGATAATTGTAATTACAGGTGAGGTTTTAAACTGTGACCAGCATCAAAAAAAGCCGGGGATGTCCCGGCATTATAACTGCTGTTATAACACACTTTACAATCTGAAAACACGCCGGTACATATACCTAAAGAAATTTCTCCGGAGAAAAACCTTGGCTGGTTGTTACCTAAATAAATCTAAAAAAACCGGGATTGTTCATCCCGGAAGTTTTACTTAGTTATTTTTGTATACATCAGATAAGAATATATCACCGCTATTACTGCCGGAATAATTATTCCTGCCATTAAGATTATGAACCCAGCAGTTGGCGGGGCAGCAGCCCCCGCCAGGGCCAATATACCGCCGGCCACCATAAGCTTCCCGTACAGGCGGTGTGTTTTATTCCACACTTCTTCGCTGGCCAGTGTCCAAGGAACTTTTATTCCCACAAAATAATTGTGCCGGATCTTACCCATATAGTTGCCCAGCCCAATAAACATCAGGGGCAGGAAAATGCGCATAATCAAACCTATATCTATGCTGTGGCCCAAGGCGGCCAGCAGGGGAAGAAGGGCAATACCTGCCATGACAGCCACAATCAGTGTCCTGATTTTTTCATATGTGGGTCCAAATTTACTGTAATTATTTCTCTTGGGGGCAATACGCGGGGTAAAGGTCATTAAGACATAGACCGCCAAAGGAAGAAAGGGCATTACCAGCGTTACCAGTGACTTATGCCCATAATTATCAACTTCACCATGAATGTTCCAATGTACTGGAACCTGGTCCGGCAGGTCATTATAAAAGGAAGCACAGAACAGCCAAAAGGCTGCCAGCACCAGCACTGTTATCCAGCTGAACCGGATATTTGTTTTATTGGTCATTTTTATTCCCCCCTTTTTTCCAGCAGGTCTGCAAACCAGCTTAATACTTCATCGAGCACCGTTGTATTTAATGAATAATAAATGTACTGTCCCTTTCGTACATCCAGCACCAGGTCAGTCTAAATATTTACATATAGTATAAGTCTTAGGTTTTTAAAATCAAGGTACTTTTTAAAATTTCTATTTTGCATTATACTGGAATGGTACTGTTTTATACGCTGCGGGGGGATAGAAATAAATGGCAGAAACTTGGAGATTTATAGAAACTGAACCGCTTGACGCTTTTACCAACATGGCGGTGGATGAGGCCGTTTTAGAAAGTGTGGCGGCAGGGGAATGCCCGCCTACCATTAGGTTTTACCGCTGGAATCCGCCGGGGATAACCATTGGCTACTTTCAAAAAATAAATAAGGAAATTGATATAGATGCCTGCCGGAAAAATGGGGTAGATGTGGTCCGCCGGCTGACCGGTGGAAGAGCTGTGCTGCACCAGCACGAGCTGACCTACAGTGTTATTGTCCCTGAAAACAATCCCAGGGTTGCCGGTACTGTTCTGCAGTCATACTTGGCAATAAGCCGGGGACTGCTGGCCGGGCTGAAAAACTTGGGAGTGGAGGGCCAGCTGGTGGAAGGGACCAGTGTTAAGGGGCAGAGTACAGCTGCCTGCTTTGATGCCCCTTCATGGTACGAGCTGGTGGTCAGCGGCAGAAAGCTGGTCGGCAGTGCCCAGACAAGGAAGATGGGTGTTCTTCTTCAGCATGGCTCCATAATAATTGATGCTGATAACGATTTGCTGTTCAGTATATTAAAATTCTCCAGTGAAAAGGTTCGAAATGCAGCCAGGCAGAGATTCAGCCAAAAAGCAACCTGTTTGGCAGCCGAGATGGCGGAAAAGCCTGATTTTTACAAGGTAGTTAATGCCTTTAAATCTGGATTTGCCGCTGGTTTGGATGTAGAATTATGTGATGGAGAATTGACAGAAAAAGAAAAAAGCCGGGCCCTGGAGCTGGCTGATAAGAAGTACAGCACCGACCAGTGGAATTATAAACGCTGAGCAATATGGATAGAATTTAGTTAAATATCTGCAACGGGGGAGGACATGATTTTGCGTTTATGTCTTTCTGCAGCTGTAATTGGCGGCAAAATATCTTCATTAATGAGTAAATTGGCCGGCGGCAGGGGTTCGTCACTGCCGGGAGTCGTGGCCCGGAGGATTTACTCCCGGTCCCTTAAAAAGCTGGCTTCTCAAATAAAAAGCGGCGTTATCATGGTAACGGGAACAAATGGAAAAACAACGACTAATAACATGATTGCCAAGGTGCTGGAGGCCGGCGGGCGGCGGGTAATATATAATGAAGAAGGGGCGAACCTGATTACCGGGATTACTGCTTGTTTTGTGCGGTTTTCTAACATAACAGGCAGTTTAGATTATGATTATGCTTCGCTGGAAGTTGATGAAGCATCTTTTCCCAAGGTGGTAAAAGAAGTTAAGCCGGACATTGTAGTTGTCACTAATTTTTTTCGTGACCAGTTAGATAGATACGGAGAGTTAGACAAGACTGTACAGGTTGTTAAATCGGCCCTGGAAAGCTTAAATGATGTTACTTTAATACTAAATGCCGATGACCCGCTGGCAGCCCAGCTGGGATTATTAACCGGCCACAAAGCAGTTTATTACGGCATAGACCGGCAGGAGGGGACAGAACGAGCAGTTGCCCAGACCAGGGAGTCTCGATTTTGTCCCCGGTGCGGAACAGAACTGCACTACAGCTATTATCATTACAGCCAGCTGGGCGGCTACCGGTGCCCCAGCTGCCATTTTAAGCGTCCCAAACCGGATGTGGAAGGGACAGATGTCAGCACCGTTAACGGCGGTTACAGTACCCGTGTATGTTTCAGTGAAGGCTGTTCCAGCATTAACCTGCAGACTGCTGGATTTTACAACCTGTACAATGCCCTGGCAGCCTTTGCCGTGGGACGGCTGCTGGGATTAGATAATGAAACGGTTCAAGCCGGCTTAGAAAGATATACCCCGGCCATTGGAAGGATGGAAAGATTTCGTTACCGGGACAAACCCTGCCTGTTAAACCTGGTAAAAAATCCCACCGGGTATAATGAAGGGCTGGCTACCCTGCTTTCCATCCCCGGCAGCAAAGATGTCTTTATGGCCCTCAATGACAATGCAGCCGACGGCCGGGATATTTCCTGGATCTGGGATGTGGACTTTGAAATTCTTGCCCGTCACCTGGACGAGCTGCAAAGTTTTACATGTTCAGGCACCAGGGCGGAAGAAATGGCCCTAAGGCTGAAGTACGCGGGAGTCCCTACCAGCAGGATTACTGTAATTGGCGACCTGGAAAGTGCCATTACTGTATCCCTGCAGGGTGAAGCAGAAACTGCTTATTTATTTGCCACTTACACTGCCCTGTGGCCTTCCCAGAGCATTTTGTGCCGCCTGGCAGAAAAGGAGGAACAGCATGCTGTCGGTATGTCATCTGTATCCTGACCTGCTGAATCTTTACGGGGACCGGGGAAATGTGCTGGCTTTCCTGCAGCGCTGCCGCTGGCGCGGCATACCGGTTAAGCTTTCTGAAATTAAAATGGGGGAAAGTATTGATTTTAACCAGGTTGATTTTTTGTTCCTTGGCGGAGGCTCAGACAGGGAGCAGAATTTAATGGCGGCAGAGCTGGAAAAACACAGGGACAAGCTCAAAGAAGCTGTTGAAAACGGGCTGGTTATTTTAAGTATATGCGGCGGGTACCAGCTGCTGGGAAAATTTTACCGCACAATTAATGGGGAAGAAATACCGGGATTGGGAATTCTTGATTATTACACGGTGGCCGGTGAAGAAAGATTAATTGGCAATGTAACCATTGAAATAGAGCTTGATGGGAAAACAGTAAAAGCCACCGGTTTTGAAAACCACGGGGGACGAACATACCTGGGAAATATAAAGCCACTGGGCAGGGTTTTGGCCGGGTACGGCAACAACGGCAGGGACGGGACAGAGGGAGCCAGGTACAAAAACGTATTCTGTTCTTACCTGCACGGCCCCCTGCTGCCTAAAAACCCTGAAATAACAGATCATTTAATAAAACTGGCTTTAAAGCACCGAGGGATGGAAGCAGAGTTAACTCCCCTGGATGATACACTTGAAAACATGGCCAATGAAACCATGTTAAAACGAATGCTTAAATAAAAAATAGAGCGTTGATTGTAATTAAATGTACAATCCGTGCTCTATTTTTTCATTTGGCCAAGGTATTTAGCGGAAAAAACGATAGCCGGCAAATACGTTCCATTGTATGTGCCGGCGCCTTTTCAGAGTGTAAATACCTTGGCGCTGATATGTGTCGAAGTTATTTACTAAAAATTAATAAAAATAGTTCACATTTACTGGAAACTATAGTATTATAAAAAAAAGTTACATATTTCACTAATTGGTAACTGTAAAAGAGAGGGGGATGTATCATGAGAGATAAAAAAATTATGCAGCTGATGATTTTAAGCGGAATTGGCTCTATGCTTATTGGTCTTCCTTATATATTGAATATATACAGTTCTAATAGATTTGAAGTTAGTTCCTGGGGGATATCGGCTGTGTTCCTGGGTATCTTCCTGGTAGCATCATCAGTGGCAGTCGGCCACATAGGCAGCAGGGCATCCAGGATGATACTGGCATTGGAATATTCTGTCCTGGTAATACTTCAAGTGCCGCTTATCCTGCTGTGGGCATTTTATGATACAACCCCAGCTGGAGAAACTGCTGCCCGCTGGTATTTAGCTGTTCCCCATGTAATACTGATGCTGATGGGCGTTTTAGTGGTCTGCCGTCTGCTCCAGTTCAGCTTTACCAAGATAAGAGCATAATAAATTCACCCCCACTCTAGCGTGGGGGTGTTTAGTTATTCAAATTTTACCTGAACTTCTTTAACTCCTTCAAAGGCCAGCACCTTTTGGGCAATTTCTTCCTCTAAATTTTTGTAATTTGTATTCGCTGCTGATGAATTGATAACCAGGCTTACTGTACCGTCATCTTTTACATTCATTTGTTTAAAGGCAATACCGTCCCCGGTTGCCGGGTCTTTTATTACCGATAAAGAGTCCAGTATTCGTTCTTCCATGTTCATTTCATATCATCTCCCAGTACAGTCTTAATACTATTATGCACAAAATTTTTTTGCATTATATTTCACAAAAACTATTGTCAAAAGAAACATATTTTGTTATTCTGTGTATAGGATATTGTATACAATATATCCGGGGGTGATAATGTGAAATACCTAATGACCTGGATTGAAGGCAATGAGGTACAGTACAGGTTTATAAACTCCCCAGAAGAAGCGGATAAAACATTGTTTGAAGATGGTCACCTGATAATTACACCGCTTCAAGAACAATAATAAATTATATTTTAACCAGGTTTGCGATTAACAACCGTGCAGAACGCACGGTTTTTTTATTTATTTATATATTAAAAAGTATAAGTTTTGATGCGGCTAACGAGTTCGTTCCGTTATATGTGCCGGGTTGTTTTCGGAGTGTAAATACCTTGGCGGTGATAAGAACAAAGGTTTTTGTTTCTTACTTGTAATAAATTGGTAAATATGGTTTAAATCTTCTTTTTAACGGTCGTAGTGCATATATTAATTTACAAACTTGTGATGGAATGTGAGCGGCGCTTGTATTTATACAAGGTGCCCCTGTAATTAACATCGGGGAGTGATATGATGGATTTCGTCAAGCGTCTTGAAAATTATCGGACCAATGAAAAAAAAATGACCTGGGAGGGCAGCTTAAAAGATTATTTAGAAATAGTGAAAAAAAGCCCTCACGTATGCCAGCTTTCCCATGCCCGCTTGTACAACATGATTAAGAGTGCTGGAGTGGAAGAAATAGATGGAGGAAAGAAATACAAGTTTTTCAGCCGTGAATTGTTTGGGTTGCACAAAACCCTTGAAAAGCTGGTGGAAGAATATTTTCACCCGGCTGCCAGGAGGATGGATGTTCGCAAGCGGATACTGCTCTTGATGGGACCGGTTAGTGGGGGTAAATCAACATTAGTTAACCTGCTGAAAAAAGGACTGGAAGAATACAGCCGTACCGATGCCGGGGCCATGTACGGTATAAAAGGCTGTCCAATGCATGAAGAA
>JACDOL010000098.1 GCA_017656165.1 Desulfotomaculum sp. | reverse complement strand
AAAAATATAAAGATAAAGTAAAAGGGAGCTAACAGCATGAGAATAGCTAGCAAAATTAAAGAATTAAGATCTAAAGCAGGTATAAGTCAAGAAACTCTGGCCAAAAGACTGGGCGTAAGTTTAGCTTCTGTAGCTTCGTATGAAATAGGGAGGATAAACCCCAGCATAGAAGTTCTGGAAAAAATTGCTGATATTTTTGGGGTTAGTGTTGATTACATACTGGGACGAACTGATAATGAACCCCTGGTGCCAATAGAAGTAAGTTTTTTACTGAATTCGCTGCCTAATAATAAAAAACAAAAAGTTATACGTTATTTAAAGTTTATTGTGGAAGAAGAACTGAATTATTAGCATTAATCCCCATCTTTCTTTTGGGGTTTAATGCTTACCAATAGGATTCCTGCTGATTACTGCAGCCATATGTCTCCTGTTGACATGAGTATAAATTCTTGTAGTGGCAATATTGTCATGACCCAGCAGGTGCTGCAGTTCTTCCAGTTTGGCCCCGCTATCCCGGAGAATTGTAGCAAATGAATGCCTAAGCTTGTGCGGTGTAATATTACTTGGAAGACCTGCCATTTGTACATATTTTTGAACCAAGTTTTCCAGTGCCCTGGTTGTAAATTTTTTGTTTAAGCGCGAGATAAACAAAATATCTCTATCCTTGGGGTGAACCTTATCATGGGGACGTACCTCCAGGTATCTCTTAATAGCCTGGTAACAAGGTTCAGACAGGGGTATCTCTCTTTCTTTATTTCCTTTGCCAATAATTCGCAAAAAGCGTCCGTCACAACTTTCAATTATATTGCTGATTTTCACTGATGCCAATTCTGACACTCTCAGCCCTGTATGTAAAAACGTCATTACTATAGCGTAATCTCTAATTTTATAAGGTGAACTGCTTTCAAGAATTGTTTGCAGCAGCTTGTTTGCACTGTCTACATCAAGATAAACCAATTCCCGTTTAGGCGGTTCACGACGGGTTATACTGACAGGACTTCTCGGCAATAGATTTAAAACATGAACCAAATAATTATAGAAAGATTTTAAAGAGGCTAATTTTCTAGCATCTGCATGGTATGAATCGCCTCTTTTCTGCCGCGGCCTGGTGCTGATAAAATCAGTAAAATAAGCTTCAATATCCTTTGGTGTAACCGATAATAAGTGCTCATCAGTAATTACAGATGGATTGATTTTAGCTACTGCAAGATGAAAGTTCTGCTCATTATGAGCAGGTAGGGGATATAACCCTTTTTCAACGGCCAACCAGCGGCAAAAAAGGGCCAGGTCAATGGAGTATTCTTTTATTGTGGATTTGCTTCTGTGCTCGGTTTTATATTTATATTCCAGAAATCTCTCAATTAGTGGAGGAAGTCCCAAATAAGATGCACCTCCGTACTTTATAGTTATGAGTTATTACATATTGTTCGGCTGCTGTTCGGTTGATATAATTCTATTTAACTGTTAAGAAACCCTTTTGCATTATTCCATTTTCTCATTTAAATACCGCCGCTGTCTTATTCCTGCTGGCGAAAGCGTCGCTATAGGATTGCTCTACCGGGCGCAATCAAGTTTTTGCTTTTGCAGGTATTTGGGACAAATGGGTGTCTAAAAATGGGGAAGAAATGCTGACCTTCAGTATAATTACAACTGGTGCAAATGACTGCGTTAAAGATATTCATGATAATTCAAACATAATTTATGAACAGCAGTCTTTTGATTTTTATCATGATAAGTTACAGTGCTTTCAAGACATATCTGACAAAACCTAATACTAACAAACAAAAACCCCTTCTTATTAATAGGGGATTTATTTTTGCCCTTTTTTTCAGGTATAAAATAACTACTTCGTTCAAGGGATTTTTACCTGATTTACCCATTAGAAGGAATATGATAACAATTGGTCAAAATTACAATATGCATTAGTTTGTGTAAAAACTACGTTAAAACTTCATAGGAGGTACAGCAGTGATCAACTTTCAGGAAAAAGCTAATTTTATCTGGTCTATTGCCGAGCTTCTGCGCGGTGACTATAAGCAGTCAGAGTACGGCAGGGTTATCCTGCCCATGACAGTGCTGCGGCACCTGGAATGTGTGCTTGAACCTAGCAGCTGGCTAAAGCGTTAAAGTCCGGGGCTAAAATCATTATATCAACCCTGCAAAAATTCCGATTTATAGTTGATGAAATAGAAGAGCAGGTAGGGAAAAAGTTTGCCATCATTGTGGATGAGGCCCACAGTTCTCAAACCGGTGAAAACGCCAATGCCTTAAAGAAGTACTGGCCGCTCACTCGCTGGAGGAAGCAGAAGAACTGCAGGAAAAACTGGATGCTGCTCAAAATGATGCTGAAGAAGAAATATTAAAGCAGCTTTCCAAACGCGGGCCGCAGAGCAACCTCAGTTTCTTTGCCTTTACTGCCACACCTAAGGCGAAGACGCTGGAAATGTTCGGGGAAAAGAAATCGCCGGATGGGAACCCAGAACCATTCCACCTGTACTCCATGCGCCAGGCCATTGAAGAGGGTTTTATCCTAGATGTGCTGAAAAACTATATGACATACAAAACATACTATAAGCTGGCTAAAGCCATTGAAGAAGACCCCACTGTGGACAAGAAAAAGGCCCACCAAAGGGCCATAGCACGTTTTGTCAGCCTGCATCCCCACAACCCACAACCTGGCTCAAAAAACAGAAGTGATGTAGAGCACTTTAGAAGGGTAACCCGGTATAAAATTGGTGGGCGGGCCAAAGCCATGGTGGTTACCAGTTCCCGCCTGCATGCCCTGCGCTATAAGCACCATTTTGATAAGTATATCAAAGATATGGGTTACACCGGCGTAAAAAAGAACTGCCCGAAAAGTTTTCAACTGATGACTACCAGGTGCTGATAGTGGCAGACAAGTACCAAACCGGCTTTGACCAGCCGCTGCTGCACACCATGTTCGTGGATAAAAAACTAACCGGCATCCAGGCCGTGCAGACATTATCCCAGTTGAACCGCACCCACCCGGGCAAAACCGACACCTTTGTGCTGGACTTTGTAAATGACGCCGAGGACATTAAAAAAGCCTTCTTACCCTTTTACGATAAAACAGAGCTGGAAGAAGCTAACGATTTAAATATAATAATTGACTTGAAAAACAAGCTGGATGATTTTCAAGTTTACTGGCAGTCAGAAGTAGAGGCCTTTTCTAAAATTTTCTTTAAACCCAGAAGCAAACAAACCACAGGCGACCTGGGTGAACTGTATAAATATATAGACCCGGCAGTGGATCGCTACAGAGAAAAGCCGGAAGAAGAACAGGATGAATTTAAGTCAGCACTGGCATCATATGTGCGCCTGTATTCCTTCATAAGTCAGATAGCACCTTTTAAATCCGCTGACCTGCACAAGCTGCATGCTTACGGGCAGCTGCTGTTAAGAAAGCTGCCCAAAAACAATGACAGCGGCGGTATTAGGCTGGATAACGATGTAGTATTGCAGTACTACCGTTTGGAACGTACTGGCCAGGAAAACATATCAATCCTGCGTGAAGAACAGGAGAAACTAAAAGGAATCACCCATAGAGGAACTGGCAAAAGGGTAGAAGAAAAAGAAAAATTCTCAACAATAATAGATATATTAAATGAAAAACACGGCACAGAGTTTACCGAGGCCGACAAGCTGTCTTTTGATTCCATAGAACAAGAAATGATGCAGAATGAAACAGTTGTGCAGTCAGCAAAAAATAATACCAGGGATAACTTTAAGTTTGTAATGGGGCAAAACCAGGATATTTTTGCCAGAATATTAGATGACGAAGCATTTCGAAATACAGTTAAGGGGTATATGCTTGAAGCCATCTATAATAAAGTAAATCAAATTCATTATTAACATTAATAAAATGATTAGTCTAATACACTTCGCAAATTGGATATTTTGTGAAGTTCATAAAACAAGCCCCTAGGTAAATTCTTTGTTCCTTATATACTGATTTTTTAGGTCCTTATCACAATTTGGTTTTTATTGGATATTTAATAATTATTTATCTAATAAATTTACCTTCAGACAGCTACTTAAATCCTTTGTCATTCTTAAGTCATCGTTAGCTAAGTAATAATTTAATGTTCCTTTGATTAAATCACTGGTACTTAGTAAACTCACTAACGTAATTAAATATCTAAATGTGCTTGCAGTTAATCTCATTGTGATTAAGTAAGCTCTTGTTGAAATTGAGGTATCTATATAAATATAAATAATAAATAAAGCTGCTAATAAGTTTATATAGTAAACTTTTTAATGAAGGAACATAAATGAAAGCATAGGAACTGCAGCCTTATAAAACAACTAGATCGCTGGCCCAGGCAGGTTATAAAGGCCCCTTGTACGGGGCATTTTTATTTTTAACCTCCTCTCAAACACCCTCTAGTTTACATAATACTTATTAGCGGAACCAATATATATTTCATTTGTTTACTATATCGAAGATTTATTAGTAGATATAATTCAAGATCCTGTTATTAAAGCCCGGCTGGCTGAAGAACATTTAAATTTTACCCGGCTTTAAATTTTTATATCTCCTCTTCTAGTAGTTTCATACAATAAATTTTAGCTGGAGGTAATTTTAAATGTTTATGTAAACCTATTAAAGCTTCCTTAGCACCCTGCGGGGAAAAAATTTGCTCTTTATCAATAATTTCCTTTAATATATTATCATTATATTCAAACAATATACCGCATCTGCTGTCATGCTTCAAATAATATTTCTTTAGTTTGTTTATCGCATTATTTTTTAGCCAAAAGTCTGCTTCTATGAGATTAAGAGTTTTTCCCACAGTATCAAGATATGATGTAAACCCCTTTCTGGTTGCTTCTTTACAGTGCCGGTACTGATTTTGATGCCACTTCATGATATCAAATTTACAGCTGTGTAAGATTTTATCTATGGCAAAATGGTGAGTAAAACTCATAATAATGGAAAACAGCGGGTCTTCTGTACCTTTCTCATGCATAAAAAAATAATAACCTTTATTAAAAATTAAATGATGATGGCACAGTTCATGAGCCCTGATATAATCTTCCAATTCGGGCTGAATGTCGCTTCTTACATAAATATGGGTCTTAGGTATCATAGCACCAGATAAAGGTCCTAAAAAAATATCATTATTTAGAGACTTTTTTTCAAAAACGAC
Source organism: Desulfotomaculum sp. (assembly GCA_017656165.1). Classification (GTDB taxonomy): domain Bacteria; phylum Bacillota; class Desulfotomaculia; order Desulfotomaculales; family Desulfohalotomaculaceae; genus Desulforadius. Next base: position 1,153 of record JACDOL010000098.1, on the reverse strand, counting down.
GGTATTTTTGTCAATCCTTAATGTTCTAAATAAAAGCATCCATTTTTCATTTTTAGACATTTATAATTTTTGCTGCACCTCCTAATTTATATATTTTATTAATTATACAAATTATATATTTATTTACAAGAACAAAACCTTCAGTCTTATAACCGGCTGCGTCAAAACTTAAGCATTTTAGTATAAAGAAAAAACCGGGAAATTCCCGGTTTTTCATGTCAATTTAATATGTGAATGTAAAAGCACCAATCTTAGCCGCAAATGGCCTAGACTGCAGCCAAGTATTTTTTACATCTGATTCGAAGAAGTAAATAGCTCCATTAGTTGGGTCCCACCCGTTAACAGCATCTCTGGCAGCCCGCTTAGCAGATTCAGTTGCTGGATTATTGATGAAACCATTCATCACCGGTGTAAACTGGTAATAACCATAGCTTCTGTCATAAATCACACCGGCAATTGTATTGGGGAAATCTTTGTGCTCTACCCTATTCAAAACCACAGCTCCAACAGCAACTTGGGTTTTATATGACTCACCCTGTGCTTCAGCACTGATAAGTCTGGCCAGAAGATCCATTTCCCTTTCCGAAGGTCGGTTTACGTTACTGCGATCAGCTAGGCTGGTTGGTATTCGTAGCTGCTGCCCGGGATATATCACTGTACTGGAAAGATTATTGGCTCTCATTATCTCCTTATAGCTGACTCCAAACTTTTTACCGATAAGGTATAATGTATCTCCCTTGACAACCTTGTACATTTTACTCCCGCTGCTGGGTATAGTTAATTTTTGTCCTACATATATAACATTACTATTTAAGCCATTGACCTGTTTAAGTTGTGATACACTAACCCCATATTTGTTACTAATTAAATATAAAGAATCTCCTGGCTGCACTGTGTATGTTGTTGCTGCTGAAGCGTCTTTTACAGGCAATGCTAAAAATAACGCCATAATTAAGCCTGCAAAAAATACTCCAATTATTTTTTTCACCTAGTGCCCTCCTTTATGTTATATACTTGTTATACCACCAACTATATAATTAAAATAATTAAACAATTATTTAGATCTACCTTCCTGTAAATGCTGGACCGTATGCCATAATCCTCCGAATATACGCCAGCACAAATACTTGAACGTCCTTAGATGCTTCAAAAA
>JACDOL010000097.1 GCA_017656165.1 Desulfotomaculum sp. | reverse complement strand
ACCCTGCTATAGCGGATTGCAGGTACAGGGCACCGCTACCTCCCCGTCTAGCACGGCCATTAATTAAAGATAAAAAATGGCGGAGAGACAGGGATTCGAACCCTGGAGACGGTTCACCCGCCTACACGCTCTCCAGGCGTGCGCCTTAATCCACTCGGCCATCTCTCCACGCTCTTTGCATCTTGTATTATATCATTTTAAATTTTTTATAACAAGCGTAAAAGACTAAGCATTTAACGCACGTATATTATTTTATATTAAAAGGGTGTATAATGCAACCCTTTAATCCACTGGCGGAGAGACAGGGATTCGAACCCTGGAGACAGATCAACACTGCCTACTCGATTTCGAGTCGAGCGCCTTCGACCAACTCGGCCATCTCTCCACCTATTGCTTTTTGCTGCGTAAATCTTTAAAAAAGCGCTGGATAATGTCCCTGCACTCTTCTTCCAGCACACCAGATATTACTTCTACCTGGTGATTAAATTGAGGCTGTCTAACAATATCCAATATACTATCAATAGAACCTGACTTGCTGTTAGGAGCACCGTACACCAATGTGCCAACTCTGTACTGCACTACTGCTCCAGCACACATAGGACATGGTTCTACTGTTACATACAGAGTGGCGTCATTCAGCCGCCAGTCGCCCAGCTTTTGTGCTGCTTCCCGCAGCACCAGCATTTCTGCGTGGGCACCAGCATCTTTAAGCAGTTCCCGCAGGTCATGCCCGGCAGATATTATTTCTCCTCTACACACTAATACTGCGCCAATGGGCACTTCTCCCAACTTGTAAGCTTTTTGTGCCTCCATTAATGCTTGGCGCATGTATTTGGCATGCTGCACATTAAATCTCCTTTTGACTTATGATTAATATATATAAATGGTGCCCCCGGAAGGATTCGAACCTCCGACACGCGGTTTAGGAAACCGCTGCTCTATCCCCTGAGCTACGGGGGCATACAAATAAGTTGTTAGTTTAGCCGTTACGGCAAACTAACAACTTAAAAATAATGGCGTGCCTGTAGGGACTCGAACCCCAAACCTTCTGATCCGTAGTCAGACGCTCTATCCAGTTGAGCTACAGGCACATGAAATGTTTATCTAAAAGCAGAAGTTATTATAACAACTATTAATCAACCTGTCAAGACTTTTATTTTTTACAAAAGTTTTAATAAAAATGGCGGAGAGCGAGGGATTCGAACCCTCGATACGGGCTTTACCCCGTATACTCGCTTAGCAGGCGAGCGCCTTCAGCCAACTCGGCCAGCTCTCCGCGCTACTACTGGCGGAGGGGGTGGGATTCGAACCCACGGAACCCGCAAAGGTTCAACGGTTTTCAAGACCGCCTCCTTAAACCACTCGGACACCCCTCCATATTTTAAGGAGGATAAGGAGGAACTCCCCCACCCACCAATTGTTTTATAGACCTTTGCGTTGATAATTACTCCGACCTCAACGCAAGTAATAGTGTAACATATATAAAACTTGATGTCAATTTAATTTTTTCTTATTTTTCTGCTGTAATTTTTGTTATTCCACCCATATATGGCTGCAGTACCGGGGGAATAGATACGCTTCCATCTTCCTCCTGGTAATTTTCTAAAATAGCCGCTACAGTTCTGCCTACAGCCAACCCGGAACCATTTAGCGTGTGTACAAACTCCGGTTTAGATTTCTTCTCTCTCCTAAATCTTATATTTGCTCTTCTAGCTTGAAAGTCTTCAAAGTTACTGCATGATGAAATTTCACGATATATATTGAAACTGGGCAGCCACACTTCTATGTCATAGGTTTTTGCAGCTGAAAAACCTAAATCGCCTGTACATAAGTTAACAACCCTATACGGCAGACCTAACAGCTGAAGTACCTTTTCTGCATTTTCCACCAGTTTTTCTAATTCCTCATAGGATTTTTCCGGGTAAGAAAATTTAACCAATTCTACTTTGTTGAACTGGTGCTGCCTGATCAGCCCACGGGTATCCCGGCCTGCCGCACCTGCTTCAGCCCTAAAACAGGGACTATAAGCACAATGATAAACTGGCAGTTTTTCTGCAGGTAAAATTTCTTCCCTGTATAAGTTTGTCACCGGAACCTCGGCAGTAGGTATTAAATAATAATTTGTATTCTCCAACTTAAACATATCTTCAGCAAATTTAGGCAGCTGCCCTGTTCCGGTCATGCTGTCAGCATTAACAATAAAGGGAGGGAGCACTTCCTTATAACCGTGTTCCCGGGTGTGTAAGTCCAGCATAAAGTTTATTAACGCCCGTTCCAACCGGGCACCTGCTCCTTTATAAAAAGTAAACCTGGCCCCGGAAACTTTACTTCCCCTTTCAAAGTCTATAATATCCAGCTGCTCAGCAATTTCCCAGTGTGGTTTAGGTTTAAAATTAAATTCCCTGGGCTTGCCCCAGCGTCTAACTTCCTCATTATCTTCCTCATCCGCTCCAACTGGAACTGTTTCATGGGGTATATTGGGTATGGTAAGAAGAATTTTTTGCAGTTTTTCTTCTATTTCTCTAATTTCTTCATCCATTTTTTTGATAGACTGGGATACACTGCGCATCTCAGTTATTTTATCATCCGCAGGTTCCCCTGCTTTTTTCAAGCGGCCAATTTCTTCTGATACTGTGTTGCGTTTGTTTTTCAGCTGCTCCACTTCTACCAGTTTTTTACGCCGTTCCTCATCAAGGTCTAAAAATTCATCCAAGTATACATCTACAGCCCGGTCGGCTAAAGCCTTTTTCACCGCATCGGGATTGTTTCTTACAAATTTTATATCCAGCATTATTTCGCCCCCATACAGCGTATTTTACTAAATATAGACTTTGATCTCTACTATTATACTATAGCTGCTTATTAATGTAAAATATTGGACCTTAATGTAAGTATACATTTTAGAATTTAGGCTGATTCCGGCATGGTTTTAGTCCTGCTTAGTTCTTAAATCCCTACCTTCATCAGCCTAAATTCTATATTTATTATTATAAGCTAACTAATTTTACATCAAGTACCCCGTCAACGTCAGCAATTTCTTTTAGTGTATCATCGCAGGTAGCTGTGTCTATTGATAATACCATAACTGCTTCGCCACCCTGCTTCTGGCGGCCCACCTGCATGCCCCCGATGTTTATTTTATGGTTACCTAATACGGTACCCACTTTTCCAATCATACCGGGTTTGTCATTGTGAGGAATAACCAGCATATGACCCTCAGGTTTAGCATCAATTCGGAAGCCGTCAATATTTACAATTCTTGGGTCGTTACCCATAAACAGCGTACCGCTTAGTGTACGTTCGCCCCTGTCAGTTATTACTTTTACAGTTATTATATTGTTGTAATCCTGTACTTTATCTTGAGTTGTTTGTCTAACTTCAATTCCTCTATTTCTTGCTACTACCGGGGCGTTAACAAAGTTTACTGTTTCCTGGAGAATTGGATCTAAAATTCCCTTTAGCAGCATGGTGGTAATGGGAGCAACTTCATGTTTGACTATTTCACCACCATAAGTGACATCTATACGATTTATACGGCCGTCCAGCAGCTGTGCTTGAAAATTGCCCAGTTTTTCCGCCAAGTCCAGGAAGGGGCGAACTTTGGCCAGAAGTTTTGGACTTAGTGACGGGATGTTTACCGCATTTTTAACCATGTTGCCCTGCAGGTAATCAGCAATTTCTTTGGCCACATCAACAGCTACATTTAGCTGGGCTTCAACTGTTGAAGCACCCAGGTGAGGTGTAGCTATAAAATTATCCAGTTGGTAAAGAGGGCTGTCGGTATTCGGTTCTTTTTCAAAAACATCCAGGGCTGCACCAGCCACCTTACCTGATTCCAGCGCCTGGTAAAGTGCCTCTTCATCTATAATTCCACCCCGGGCACAGTTAATTATACGGACCCCATCTTTTACTTTTTCTAAAGCTTCAGCATTAATCATATGCCAGGTTTCTTTAGTCAGGGGCATGTGAATGGTAATAAAATCAGCTTCTTTTAATACTTCGTCCAATTTTACCAGTTCCACTCCCAGGTTGGCAGCGTTTTCAGCAGAAATGTACGGATCGTAAGCAATTATTTTCATTTCCATTGCCATTGCTCTTTTGGCCACTGCTGAACCTATACGCCCTAAACCTATAATACCAAGCACTTTGTTCCGGAGTTCAACACCCAGAAAAGCTTTTTTATCCCATATTCCTTCTTTTAATTTTGCTGTGGCTGCTGGTATTTTTCTAGCCAAAGCCAGCATCATGGCCATTGTATGTTCAGCAGCAGCTATAGTATTCCCGTCCGGGGCATTAACAACAATAATACCTTTATTAGTGGCTGCTTTAAGATCTATATTATCAACACCAACTCCAGCCCGGCCAATTATTTTTAATTTAGCTGCATATTCCAACACTTTAGCTGTAACCTTGGTGGCACTGCGTACAATTATGGCATCATAATCGCCAATTATTTTTATTAATTCTTCTTCAGACTGCTTGCCTTGTATATCAACTTTAATACCTGGAATTTCGTACAAAGGTTTTAATCCTTTTTCTTGTACCCCATCTAAAACCAGTACTTTCAAATTAATCACGCTCCCCTAAAAATACTAACTGTGCTTCTCTAACCCCTGCACCTAATTCTGCTTTATAGCCGCATTCATTTAAAGCCATTTCCAGGGCACCAATGGTCAGAAGAACATCAGCCTTAGAAGCATACCCCATGTGAGCAATCCGGAAAATTTTTCCCTTTAGTTCAGCTTGACCCCCGGCAACCATTACGCGATACTTTTCCAGCAGTGTCCTGCGGAGATTGTTAACATCAACATTTTCCGGACATTTTACTGCAGTAACGGTATCTGATGCATATTCCAGTGGAGGTAAAAGTTCCAGACCCAATCCCATTACTGCTGCCCTGGTAGCCTTAGCTAGAAGCCTGTGCCTTTCAAATACATTTTCCAATCCTTCATCTAAAATCATATCCAAAGCAGCTTCCAGCCCGTAGTAAAGAGAAACCGGTGAGGTATAAGGGGTATTGTTTTTACCCAGTGATTTTCTTGCTTTTAACAAATCAAAATAATACTTGGGTGATTTATTCTGCTCAATAACGTTCCATGCCTTGGGACTTACACTTACAAAAGCCAGCCCTGGCGGGAGCATCATGGCTTTTTGTGAACCGCTGACCATAATATCTACTTTCCATTCATCAGTGCGAATATCCATACCGCCCATACTGCTTATCGCATCAACCACTAAAACTGCACGGTGCTGATCAACTAAATTGCCCAGTCCTTTTATATCATTAACCACACCAGTAGAAGTTTCGTTATGAGTGGCAAAAACAGCTTTGATGGTAGGATCAGCTTTTAACTTTTCTTCCACCACTTGTAAATCTATACTGCTGCCCCAAACAAACTTTATCTCATCCACTTCTGCACCATATTTACGGGCCAATTCACCAAAACGTTCACCAAATTTACCAGTATTTAAGGTTATAACTTTATCTCCTGGGTTAACAACATTTGCCACAGCTGCTTCCATTCCACCGGTGCCGGAACTTGCCAGTACAAAAACATCATTTTTTGTCTGGAATACTTTTTTTAATTTTTCATTAACCCTTTCTATTAAAGCAGCAAACTCAGCACTGCGGTGTCCAATTATTGGCCTGGACATTGCAGCAGTTACTGCCGGGGGAACAGGGGTTGGACCTGGTATCATTAAATACAGTTTATCTTTCATTCCTATCTCCTCCATGGTAATTGTTAATGCTTATATATAACAGTTTCTGGCCAGAAACATTAAAGCTTTAAGCAAAAACAGTCTTATTACTGCCAAGGTATTTACACTCCTAAAACACGCCGGCACATAAATACCTTGGCTGCATCAAACTTATACTTGATGATAGTATAAAAAAACCTCTCGTCCCTTATGGGACGAGAGGTAGTTCTCCCGCGTTGCCACCCAATTTGACCAAGGCATAATATTACCCCGGTCCACTCATTTTGATAACGGGTTAACTAACCCGAACCTGCTTAATCGAATTACTCTTTCGGCAGGTTCCCTCGAGGGTGGATTTCACAGCCTCCTTTACCGGTTCGCAGCAACCACCGGCTCTCTGAAAAAGGACAACTGCTACTTGGCCCCGTCACTGGGTTTTGCATACTTAAAATGTGAGTTGAATTTTACTATAACCTGCCTTATTTTTCAAGAGTTATTTTGTTAATTTTATATAAATTTTTACAGGGTAAAAAGGCCTGATTTAAATTTATTTTTAATTGCGGTGATTTTTCCGCCTTTTTTGCAGGCACATACCCAAATTTAAGCCCTGGTTTATATCTGCTAACTTGTTTCAAGGCCCCCTTATACAGCTCCAGCTGTTACTATTATTTATTTTTTTCATGCTGGTACCAGCAGTAATTATTTTAACTGGCATAAACCACTGCTTGATAAAATTTTCTGCTGTTTCCAAGCTTTTTAAACCATTATGAACAAGTTTATTAAAATTACCCGTTAGCCATGGTAATTCCCCGGTAAAATGAAATTTACTTTCTACCAGTCCTCCTAAGGTAAATGTAAACATCATGACAATAGTTAATAAAAATACATAAAATTTTTTCATGTTATCCTCTCCCAGTAAATAGCAGCGCGGGTTTTTAGTTTTTATACTAACAAAGAAAATCAATCTTTATATTTAAATGAATTTACTTAAAAATATTTATACAGTGTCATGTACCACCATTAAGTATATATTTCTTAAGTAATTAATTATATTTTTAAGTTTAGTGTATAAACCATTATTATAAAATCCTTTTGTCTTATCACCGCCTAGGTTTTTCATGGTCCTCTTATAAGAAATGACGGGCAGAC
>JACDOL010000096.1 GCA_017656165.1 Desulfotomaculum sp. | reverse complement strand
CAAAAATTTAAGGCGACCCCAAGAAAGGGTCGCCTTAAATGCGTGTAAACTTAACTTAATTTTTTAGTGACCGCCAGATCCCAGTATTCCGGAGGCAGCCAGTACAAGAACAATTATTTCAATTGTAACGATGGATAAGAAGGGAATATCTTTTTGCTTAAAGTAAGCCGGTACCAAAAATACCGTATATGCTATTATTGTCAATCCTGCTAACCAGGCAATTCCAACCAAGCTTAAATAGTTCCCGTAGCCTAGCATTCCCAGCCAGTTCCAACCATGCGGCATATTATTTACTTCTAAAAACTCATCACAGCTTAAGTGCCAAGTCTGTGCAACCTGGTCAGGAGATATTAAACCAGGCATCATTCCGCTCATGTAAATAAAGAAGGTAACCACCAGCATGGCCATGCCGATCCACTGGCCGTAATTAATCATATTAGCGTATGCAACCTGCTCTGCCGGAACGTGCATTTTAGGCTTTGTTTTGCCTGTATTTACACCCGGTTGTTGCTGGGTTACCAGTTGTTCATTAGCCATAATATTACCTCCTAAAAGCATAAATTATTTATCTACATTACACCTAAGCCTTTCAGGAAGGAGTTAATACCTGCAAATAACAGCATTACAATAACCAGGTATCTTACAGCCTTGGGCTTAGATTTGGACAGAAGTTTAACGCCAACCTGTGAACCAAGCATAATTCCAATCACTGACGGTACAGCAATAATTGGTATCACTGCACCCTTGTTCAGGTAAATCCAAGCAGCTGATGTGTCAGTGATAGAGAGTAGAAACTTACTGGAACCTACAGCCAGTTTTAAAGGTGCTCCCATTACCAGGTTTAATACCGGCACGTTTGCCCAACCAGCACCAAGACCAAACATTCCGGCAATTAAACCGATTAGTATGAATGTCAAGTAAGCTTTTATTGTATTATGAACTGTCCAGTCAATTTGCTTGCCAGTTGATTCTTCAACGTAGGTACCAGAAATTTTGAGAGTTCTAGCTAAATTATCTGGACCCGGGACATCTGGAACATCACTATTTTTAGAGAAGATAAACAGTACGGCAATGGCACATATTGTTAAACCCAGGGCCATCTGTAAGATGTTTTGTGGCAGAGCAAGACCAATAAAAGCACCAACAATGCTAAAAGTTGAGGCAATTAATGCAACGGGCAGTGCTAATCTTAAATTAGCCAATCCTTTTTTCAACAGTCCCGGTCCGGCAGCCAGTGCACCCGCCAATGCAACAATTAAGCCGGCCCCCCTTACAAAGTCCAGGTGAAACGGAAAGAAACTACCGACTATTGGAACAAACAGCACTCCGCCGCCCACGCCTGCTAAAACTGCCACTATACCAAGAATGAAGGTGGTTACAAACAATATGGCAGGCCAGATCCACCACGGTGTATCAGTACTTCCTGCGGCAGCGGAAACGGAGTTAGCTACGTCAGGTACTGCTGCAGAAACAGCCAACGTTAAATCATTAACTTTTTCCATTAAGGTATTAATCATACAACTTCCCCCAATTTTCCTAGTTTTTTTAAGGTGCTGTTGCTGTTTGAAAAAAGAAGAATAATAATTTCTAAGTGTGTTCAATAACTAACTATTAAATATTATTCAGTTTTATTATGTAAGGTGCTGTAGATGTTAAAGTTCACCCCCTTGAAAGGTTTTCAACACTTTTGACAGTCGCGGAAATGACTTTTTATTGCTGGTTAAAGGAACACGATGTTGTATGGTATAATGTCAATAAGGTTTCAAGCAGAATTTTATTGTGCTTATAGTGCTATGACTTAATGAAATAATTCACTTTGCTTCAGTTATATTATATAGCAATTTTTATGCCAGCTCAATTCTAAATTTAACAAGCTAAGAATCAGTGTTAACACTGCATTTACATACACCTTACATAACAGATTAAACAATAAAAAACTGCATAATTGTATAAAATCATTCACTTTTACTGTGGATAAATCTGCTAAGATTGTGAAAGCTGTCATGAATAGTTCCGGGTACCCTGGGGTGGTATATGAAAACAGACAACAAGATGTTTGATAACAAACACAAGAATGGGGCTCCGAAAGGAAGTGAGGAGAGTTTATAAAAATGAACCTCAAAATTTTAATAATAGAACATGAAGAACAGGTAAGAAAGGCTTTGAAGAATGTAATTGAACATGAGGGTTATAAAGCATTAACAGCGTCTTCTGGCAGAGAAGGTTTAAAAATAATGAAGGGAAAAAAACCTGTTCTAGTACTTTTAGAGTTAAAAGTTCCAGATATGGATGGATTTGTGCTCCTGAAAGAGATTAAAAAAATTAATCCCGGAGTTCCAGTAATTGTAATTACCAGCCAGAACACCGTAGAATCAGCTGTTAAAGTTATGAAACTGGGAGCATTTAATTATATTACTAAGCCTTTTGACTTGGACAAGTTAAAAGATGAGATAAACCAAGCATTAAAATCCAGCGAGCTTTTCGTAGAAGATTCTTTTCCGGGTTCTGAACTGGGTAAGAAGTATGATACTATCATTGGAAAGAGCCCGGCCATAAAAGAAGTTATTTTGCTAATTGAACGGGTAGCGGAAACCAATGCCACTGTGCTCATTACTGGTGAAAGTGGTACGGGTAAAGAGGTTACCGCCCTGGCTATCCATCAGAACAGTAACAGAAAGGACTGTCCTTTTGTTCCTGTAAATTGTGCTGCCCTGCCGGAACAGCTTTTGGAAAGTGAACTGTTTGGACATGAAAAAGGTGCTTTTACTGGAGCAGTGGCATTAAAAAGAGGACGTTTTGAAATTGCAGATAATGGGACAATATTCCTAGATGAAATAGCGGAAATGTCTCCTGTTATGCAGGCTAAACTTCTGCGTGTGTTACAGGAAAAGGCATTTGAAAGGGTAGGCGGTACAGAAACTCTAAAGGTAAATGTAAGAATAATTGCTGCTACTAACCGCGATATTCGAGAAATGGTTAATAAAGGGCAGTTTAGAGAGGATCTTTATTACCGGTTAAATGTCATTCATATTCACCTCCCACCTCTCAGGGAGCGGAGAGAGGACATCCCTCTCCTGGCTAAAAACTTTCTAAAAAAACATATGATGGGATCTCACCACGTTAAAAAAATTGATTCCAAAGCATTAGATATGCTGGTTAAGTACCACTGGCCGGGTAATATACGTGAACTGCAGAATGTAATAGAAAGGGCGGTTATAATATGCCGGGGGGACACAATATTACCGGAGCATCTGCCTAAAGAACTGCACGAACAGGGTGGTGATAAGAAAACTTACCCTGTAGAAACGATAATAAGATTTCCTGACAGCGGTATTTCACTAGAGCAGGTAGAAAAAGAGTTAATATTAAAAGCACTGGAGAAAAGCGGGGGGAATCAAACAAAAGCTGCTCAACTTTTAGGAATTACCCGTTCCGCTTTAATCTATCGCAGCCAGAAATATAATATTAAACTGTAATAATGAGGAGCTTAGACTGGGCAGTCTATTAACATTAAATGGTGGATAGGTGGTGATAAGTACTAAATGGGTTTTCAACCTGCTTACAGGAAAATGCCAATTGAAGAACTGCAGAAACGGGCTTGCCAAGCGGTGGATAAACTGGCAGACTGTACAGTATGTGCCCAGCACTGTCACGTTAATCGCTTAGAGGGAGAACTGGGATTCTGCAGAACTGGGCGTAATGCTGTTGTGGCCAGCTATGGAAGTCACATGGGAGAAGAAGATGTTTTAGTAGGACAGAATGGTTCAGGAACAATATTTTTTAGCTACTGCAATATGTCTTGTGAATTCTGCCAGAATTGTGAGATTAGCCATGAAGGGGAAGGGCGGGAAATCGGCCCAGGTGAGCTGGCTGATATAATGGTGGCCCTGCAGGAGACAGGTTGTCATAATATAAATTTAGTATCCCCCAGCCATTTTGTCCCTCAGATATTAGAGGCGCTTGTACCGGCAGTAAAGAAGGGTTTAAATATACCCCTGGTGTACAACAGCGGTGGTTATGACGATTTAGAAACGTTAAAACTTTTGGATGGAATTGTAGATATTTACATGCCGGACATTAAGTTTGCTGAAGATAAAAAAGGTGAAAAATACGCTTCAGCACCCCGTTACTTTAGTATAGTGAAGGAAGTTATAAAAGAAATGCACCGCCAGGTGGGAGACTTAAAGATTAACAATAAAAATATTGCCCAGCGGGGTTTGCTGGTACGCCACCTGGTACTGCCGGAAGACCTGGCTGGTAGTGAACAGATTATGCAGTTTTTAGCCAGTGAGATTTCACCTGGTACTTATATAAATATTATGAACCAGTATTATCCTGCCCACAGGGCACGCCGGTATCCTGAACTGGGCCGGCCGGTGCATAAGAGAGAGCACAGGTGGGCGGTACAAAAGGCTAAAGAGGCTGGACTGTACAGGATTATATATTAAAAAAGGCCGCCGGGTTATAGCTCAGTTTGAACCCGGGGCCTTTCTTATTATAAAAATATACAACAGCAGTACTGCTGAGTAAACAAAAAATAGACTTCTTAAACTCCATATTTCTACCCATCCTCCCCCTATAAGGGGTCCTACCAGATACCCCAGGGAAAAGCCGGTGTTGTATAAACCAAAAGCTGCACCATAGCTGATAGAGCTTTTATCATTCATTACTGCGTCAGCCAGCATGGGTCCACTGGGGGCAAAGATAAGTCCATAGGTTATTCCCAGCCCTCCCATCAACAGCAGAGTAGCTATAATTGAAGGGAAGTAAGTTAACAAAGGTATCGTAGCGGCGGTGGTAAACAACCCGGCAGTTATCAAAGGAATGCGGCCAAACCGATCTGAAAGCTGGCCAAATACCGGCTGGGCTATCATACTTGTAATGGCAGTGGAACCAAATAATAATCCTATAATCCCTGGTGAAGCATTAAATTTTTCTGCAAAGTACCCGGGGAGGAGCGGGTCAATAAAACCCAACCCGGCAGAAGAAATTACAATTAACCCGGTTCCAATGAGGAGTACAGGGTTTTTGAATAACTCATTAACTTTTATATCTTTATTTAATAATTTTTTATCACTGGGTTCTTTAATTACTAAAATTATCAGCAGAAAGACAGCCGCAGCCATGATTGTACAAATTAAAAAAGGAAATTCATAGCCGCCCCATTCATATAGAAACCCACCGGCCACCGGCCCTGTTAAAAAGCCAAAGTTCATTCCCACCATGGCTAATCCCATTTTTTCGCCTCTTTTTTCGGGAGGATATAAATCCGCAATTAGTGCCGGCCCGATGGTCCAGGTGGCAGCAGCTGCTGCTCCCTGAAAAAGTCTAATGGCAGCCAGGGCAGGGACAGTCTGGGCCTGGGCATAGGCAATGGTAGAAAGGGTTAGTCCCAGCATACCAGCAGCCATTAGCTGTTTTCTGCCTTTTTTGTCGGAAATTATGCCCAGGGGTATGGAAACGATTAAGAGAGAGGCCGAATACATAGAAAAAATAATTCCCAAGTCCAGGGGCCCTGCCTTAAGTTTTTCGATATAGAGCGGAAACACAGGAACTATTATGCCTTCAATAAATGTATCTATAAAGATGGACAGTGCTGCAACTGCCAGTACTTTATTTTGGTAGCTCAAATTTTTTTCAACCTCGCTTCAGCAGCTTATATAATTAAAGCAGTATCATCTAATATTATGTTATGATAAACATTAATTGATTATCAAGGCGGTGTTAGCTTGAATAAGAAGTTGCCAGATGTAAAAGTAAAAATAACCGGCTTAAATCATAATGGGGAAGGAGTTGGCCGCCTGCCTGATGGCATGGCTGTTTTTGTTCCCGGCACGGTGCCGGGCGAAGAGGTGCTTGTGCAGGTGGTGCAGTGCAGAAAAAACTTCGCCCGGGCAAAAATGCTGAAAATTATAGACCGGGCGGATGAGCGGTGCAGCCCGGAGTGCGGAATTTACAACGGCTGCGGCGGGTGTACAATGCAGCATATAGATTACCGGGCTCAAATGGAATATAAAACCCGCCTGGTGTCAGACAGCCTTATTAGAATAGGAAAACTAAAAGACATTAAAGTTTTCCCCACAATCGGGATGAAAAATCCATGGCATTACAGGAATAAGGTGCACTTTCAAGTACAGGATTTAAACGGCCGGGTAGCCCTGGGTTATTATGAGAAGGGAAGCCACCGATTTCTGCCGCTTTCAGCCAACCGCTGCCTTTTAGTGGATAAGGACTTAAACCAGGCTGCTAAAACGGTGGAAAAACTGCTTAATAAATACAAAGTACCTTTATTTGACTGGCGGAGGAAAAAAGGGCTTATACGCCATGTTGTTCTGCGGAAGGCAAAAGCCACCGGGGAAATAATGATAATACTGGTAACCGGGAACAGCAGGTGGCGCCAGCAGGAGGAACTTGCCCGGGAAATACAGGAAATGCACCCATCGGTGGTGTCCGTTATAAGAAACATTAATAATTCCAGCAGCAGGGTTGTGCTGGGGAGCAGAAATATTACCCTGGTGGGGAAATCATTCATCACTGACCGCCTGGGATCACTGGAGTTTCACATCTCTCCCGGTTCATTTTACCAGGTAAATACCTCTCAAACAGAAGTGCTTTACGACAAGGCATTAGAGTATGCAGGTTTGACGGGGCGGGAAAAAGTGCTGGATGCCTACTGTGGTATCGGTACCATAGCTCTGTACATGGCAGGCAGGGCTGAGGAAGTGATAGGGCTTGAAATTGTACCGGAAGCAGTGCAAAATGCCCGGGAAAATGCCCGGCAAAATAAAATAACTAATGCCGAGTTTTACCAGGGAGAAGTAGAAAGGCTGCTGCCCTTACTTGCTGCAGAAGGTTACCGGCCTGACGTAGTTGTGCTGGACCCGCCCCGCCGGGGATGCGCTAAAGAAGCGCTGGATGCCCTGGTGGAAATGCAGGTTCCCAGGATTGTTTATGTATCCTGCGACCCGGGAACACTGGCCAGGGACTTATCATACCTGAACAGCCGCGGCTATGATGTAAAAGAAGTGCAGCCGGTGGACATGTTTCCGCACACAA
>JACDOL010000095.1 GCA_017656165.1 Desulfotomaculum sp. | reverse complement strand
TGTAGTAAAAAGGACTCCTTACTTTGAGGAGTCCGCTTGAAATTTCTTTATGAATTCTTTAGCTTCTTTTTCATTTACATAACCTGTAAAACGTAGGGTTTCCTCTACATTTTGAATATTTTCAATTGCCTCTTGGGCAGGTGTACCTGCCGGCACTATTTCACTTTGGTACTGCAGGTGACCTTTTAGACGATAGCATATAACATCATACATCCCGGCGAACACCCCTTTCCTATGTTTCATTATATCATAAAGAGCGGTAAATATGATGTTTTTATAAAAATTAGTTATGATAATAACAATACTATTTAACCAATAAATAACTTGAACTTATAATCACTGTGGGATAAAATACTTTTAATTAAACAGATATAAAAACAAGGGGGAGAATTTATGTTTGTTGCTGATCATATGACAACTTCTCCAATAACGATTACAAGGGAAACATCGGTTTTAGATGCCCTAGAATTAATGAAAAAACATAAGTTCCGGGAACTTCCCGTGGTATCAGGAAATAAATTAATAGGGCTGGTCACTGAGAAAGAACTGCTTGCCGCTTCCCCTTCTCCTGCAACTACTTTAAGTGTTTATGAAATAAAAGGATTGCTGTCTAAGCTGACGGTTGCCGATGTGATGATTAAAAATCCAGTTACAGTTGATCCATATTGTACTATAGAAGAAGCAGCATTAAAAATGCGCGAGCATAAATTGAGCTGCCTGCTGGTAGTAGAAAATGAAGTTCTCATTGGTATTATTACTCAAACCGATATATTTGAGGCATTAATTAAGATATTTGGTTTGAGAAAAGCAGGAACCCGTATTGTAATAGAAACCCAGGATAGGTTGGGAGTTATAGCTCAAATAACAAGTATCGTAAAAGATTGTGGTATAAATGTAATTGGTATAGCTGTATTAGAAAAAGGCAAAGAAAAGATAAATGTTATGCTCCGCCTTGCTACTGATAAACCTGCAGAGTTAATTCGTACTTTAGAAGAAGCCGGTTTTAAAGTTATTAAGTATACTTAAATATAAAGCACACGCATTAAAAGCGTGTGCTTTTTCACCGGAGAAAACAATAGCTGGCAAATTCAAAGAATGACTTAGCTTGAGGAAAAGCGCTGAGTATGTTTGAGGAGCGAAGCGAAGAGCTGTGCAGGCGCCCGGAGGTTTAAGCGTTCGTTTGAGTACATGTGCCGGCGTGTTTTCAGAGTGTAAATACCTTAGTGGTGATAAGACCGAAGTTTTTTTAACTGGGGTCTACTTCATCATAGGACAATCTTGTTACTTTAGTAAAATTACCTTCTTTAATTTCTTTTTCAGTTGCATTTCGTTCAATATTTTCAGAGCCAGGGGCAAACATTGGTTTCTTTTTTGTTTTTTCTTTCATTATTTACCTCCTATTCATGTATTATGATCATGGTGTGGGAAGGAATATTGTTATATATCCATTTGGCATCGGGTTCAGCCAGCCTGATACAGCCATGACTAGCAGGGAGACCCAGCTTAGCATGTTCATCTTTTTTTGTTGTCCAACTTTCATCTTTAGGAATGGAGTGTATTAATATATCACCAACTATTCTAACCCAGTAGGTTGCGCCTTCACCAAATCTAGGGGACCAAAAACTGCTGCCGCGGTCACATATATAAAACGTTCCTTTTGGTGTTTCATGTCCTCTCCGTCCACCAGAAGCCATCATTATACGTACAGGATACTGGTCTTTATACACGGTTACTGTATGGATGCTTCCCAGTTTAACATCCATCCAGTATTTATTTTTCATTGTTATGGTTGAAAAACAGATATCTATTGGCTTACTTTTTTCTCCTGTTTCAGCCACTGCAGTTATAGTTAGTTTATATTTTGTTCCTGGCAGAAGGGCATTATACGGGGTATAAATAACAGTTTTATCTCTTAGTTGAATTTTCCCGGGTGAATTTTTACCTGTTTTTAAATTTTTTAAGATAATACTGGCGCTCTTTATACATTGATTGTACTCAAATTTAACTGTGGGATAAAGATGCACCATACTGCTTCCATTCTTGTTGCTGCAGTATAACATTTTAAGCTTTGGAGCTGTTGTTATATGACATGTTATATTGCGGTTAAGTCTTTTTCCTTGAGTGTTTTTTATATTCTTGCAAAAAGTAA
Source organism: Desulfotomaculum sp. (assembly GCA_017656165.1). Lineage (GTDB taxonomy): Bacteria > Bacillota > Desulfotomaculia > Desulfotomaculales > Desulfohalotomaculaceae > Desulforadius. Next base: position 5,085 of record JACDOL010000095.1, on the reverse strand, counting down.
TTGTGAACTGCTGGTTTGGACCAAGCTCAGGGCTTGGTTTGAACAACCACCTGCTGTAGTCCTTGATGCCTGATGCTGCATCAACTGCTGGAATGAAACTGCCAGGAATGCTGGCTTTGTTATTTTTTAAAAAACTTTCGGGGTCTAAAGGTATTAAATTTAAACTCAACTGGTTTGTTAGTGGGGACAATTCTTGTTCTAGGACTTAGTAATTTAGGGGCAACATTATTAGCCACCTGTTTTTTGGTGTTCAAAAAAATCGGCAGGTTAAAAGGTCTGTAATTAATTGATACTTCCAAATTATTACCGTACGGAACTTTTTCCTGAATATAGATATCAACCTGTTTATTATTTGTTTGATTAAATTCATAATAAGGTGTCTGCTTTGGATAATGTTCAACAGTCACCTTTGATTCTGTTTTTTCTAACTTAACTGGAATTAGAAAGTGAACTGCTAAATGCATACAACCTTTATTGTTCTTGGAGATTGCTTTAGTGATACTTAAGTTTGTTATAAAGAATATTAAAACTAATATTATAGAGAATAATAATAAAAACCACTGAAAAAACCTTTTATTCATATACATCTACTTTCTTCCTAAAGTCCACTCTTACCTAGTAGTAATTTATGTTGTGCTTAAAACCTGCAGTACAGGAAAATAAAAAATAGAGGGCACAATACCCTCTATTTTTAAACTTAGGTAACCTTTTCTTTTAGTATTTATGCACCTATACCAGCAGAAGTTTGCTGTTCTTTCTGACGAATCTCTATGAATTCTTTAGTCTCAGAGACAATAACACCGGAAAGGAACAGCAGGCCGATCAAGTTGGGAATAGCCATGGCACCATTTAATGTATCGGCAATGTTCCAAACTGTATCCAGTTTCTGGTATGAACCCCAGAAAGCTACCAATACAAATGCCCACCGGTAAATTTTAATACCGTTGGTTCCAAATAAATACTGGAAGCATTTCTCTCCGTAATAAGACCATCCTAATACGGTTGAATAAGCAAAGAATATAAGGCCAATTGTAACGATGTAGGACCCTATTTCACCAGGCAGGAGACCGCCGAAGGAAGCAGCAGTTAAAGGAGCCCCTTCCAGGCCTTCTTCAACAACACCTTTCATGTTAGCAATGGTCAGTGCTAAACCAGTAATGGTACATATCACAATTGTATCTAAGAAGGTACCGGTCATGGATACCAGTGCCTGGCGGCCGGGATGGTCAGTCTTGGCAGCTGCAGCAGCGATGGGCGCAGAACCCAAACCAGCTTCATTGGAGAATACACCCCGGGCCACACCCCAGCGTATTACCGCACCGATGGCACCGCCGGCTGCGGCCTGCCCTGTGAAGGCGTCACTAAAGATCCAGGCAAAAGCAGCAGGTACATAGCTGATGTTTATTAGAAGAATTATTATTCCTGCAAGAACGTAGAATAAAGCCATGAAAGGAACAATAAAGCCAGTTACACGGCCTATACTTTTAATACCGCCTAAAATAACGGCAGCAGTTAAAGCAGCCAGAATTAGTCCAGTAATCCATGTAGATATTCCAAAGTTAGACTGTACTGCATCAGCTACAGAGTTTGTTTGTACCATGTTTCCAATACCAAAGGCTGCAACGGCACCAAACAAAGCAAACAGCCAGCCCAACCACTTCCAGCCTAATCCTTTTTCAATGTAGTACATAGGGCCGCCGGCCATTTCACCGTTTTCATCAACAGTACGATATTTGATGGCCAGAATTGCCTCGCCGTACTTGGTGGCCATACCAAAGAATGCAGTAACCCACATCCAGAAAATAGCGCCAGGTCCACCCAGTACAAAGGCAGTGGCTACACCGGCAATATTACCGGTACCAATGGTGGCAGCAAGGGCAGTCATTAAAGCTTGAAAGTGAGAAATGTCACCGCTGGATTTTTGGTCTTGATTTTTGGAAAAAGCTAATTTTAGTGCGTAGGGCAGGGTATAGACCTGCATGAATTTTAAACGCAGGGTAAGAAATACACCGGTGCCTACCAGCAGTATAAGCATCGGTGGGCCCCACACAAAACTGTTGACAGCACCTAGAATTTCATTAAACGTCATTAGAAATGCATCACTCCTTTAAATATTATTTTATAATAAATATTAACCGCCCGCTGCATTTATGTATATTCTCTGTACAAATACATATTTCCTGCTAGAGAGGACAGAAAAACAATTAAATTCTGACAATAAATAATTTTCAACTCTGCAGCAGGTGAACTTATACTAATCATTGAATAACTAAATTAGATCTTATGAGAGAGGAGGATTTATATGGGAGTTCTAGATAAAAGACAGCCCCCTTTTGTTAAGTTTAGAGAATCTTTTTTGGAAACAATAAGAGAATTTACCGGTCAGGATATTGTTAATCCATATGCTTCTTGGCAGGAAATAGGGGATGAAAAAACCAGGGAAAATATCTTAAAAAAGGTAAAGTCCAACCTAGAATCTGAGTATGGTTTTAAAGTTGTCTTCCCGGACAATTTAGTTAAATTTAACGGGGCGGTGGAAAGTGTGGCCAACCAGATACACCACAGCTTTTCCACCATGTATATAGTAGAAAGAATTAATGCCAAAATATTAGGTGAAGATAATATCAGCAGTAAGTTATAAATGTGATAAACAATTACTTAAGATTTTTTTCAATTTTTCGTGCAGTTTCGGTGGTGGCCAGGCCCCCCATGGAAGTTTCTCTTAAAGTAACAGGAATAGACCGTCCAACCCTGTACATTGCATCTATTACTTCATCGCATGGAATTACGCTTTCCACTCCTGCCAGGGCCATATCTGCGGCCACGATGGCCAGCGACGCACCAGACGCATTTCTCTTTATGCATGGGACTTCCACTAACCCAGCTACGGGATCGCATACCAGTCCCAGCATACTTTTTAGGGCAATGGCTACAGCATTGGCGCACTGTTTTGGTGTACCGCCGGCCAGCTGCACTACAGCAGCAGCGGCCATTCCTGAAGCTGATCCTATTTCTGCCTGGCATCCGCCGGCTGCACCTGAAATGGAAGCGTTGTTGGCAATAATTAAGCCAATGGCCCCGGCAGTAAAAAGTGCTTCCACTAAGTCTTTTTTGTCTACTTTTAAATGATTCTGTACAGCAAAAATACAGCCGGGAACAACACCGCAGGAACCAGCTGTAGGTGTAGCTACAACGGGCCCCATACAAGCGTTAACCTCTGCTGTGGCCACAGCCATAGCCACAGCCTCTGTGATTATACTTCCTGAAAGGGAACGGCTGCTTTTAGTGTATGCCCACAGCTTTTTTGCATCCCCTTTAACAATACCGCTGCGGGACTTTACTTTCTTACTTAAGCCCCGTTTTACTGCACTTTCCATAATTTCTAAGTGATTAAACATTTGCTGGTATATTGTATCTTTATCTTTTCCGGTGCTGGCTGACTCCTGTTCAATCATAATATCTGAAATTTTTAAGTTTTTGCTTTCGGCCAGATTAATTAATTCTTCGATGGTGGAAAAAAGCATTTGACTACCTACCTTTCTATTCTATTGATTAAAGACAACCACATCACTAACGTGCTGTATATTTTTTAATGCAGCAGCCATATTATCGGGTACCTGTTGATCAGTATATATTACCATTAAAGCTTCAGCACCCTTTGATTTTCTTGCCACTTCCATATGCCCAATATTAATTCCGTGGGAGGCTAGTAAATTAGCTACTGCTGCTATAACCCCGTACTTATCAATGTGAAAAATCAGTAAAAAGTTGCTGTCTGCTACAGCTTTCATTTTGAAACCATTTATTTCAATAATTTCTGCTCTTCCCCCTCCAGGGGAAATACCAACCACTTCAAAAGTGCGGCCATTTTTTTCCATAATTATTCTGACAGTATTGGGATGTTCTGTCTCTTTACTGCTGGTAGTGAGCTCAACATTAATACCCAGCTTGGCTGCATCAGACGCAGAATTAACTATTCTTTGATCGTCAGCGCTGTAACCCAGCAGTCCTCCAATTACAGCCAGATCTGTACCGTGGCCTTTATATGTATTGGCAAAAGACCCGTAAAATATTATTTTTATATTTTTCGGTTCAGTGTTAAAAATATTCCTAGCCATTAAGCCAATTCTTGCTGCCCCGGCAGTATGAGAACTGGAAGGCCCGATCATAGCCGGTCCCACAATGTCAAATACAGAACTATACTTGCTCATTGCTTACCTCCTAATTAACTGCTGATATTATTTATTATTATAATTTATTACCTCCATTAAAAAGTACCTGAAGTTGTGCACTTCAGGTCGCTCATAACCTGGATTACCATCAATATATTTATCGCTCATGCTGTACCTCCCGGTATAATTTTTTATTATTGTTTGGTGAATTTAATAAATTATACAAGTTACCTTTCACCTCGATATTAGAAATATTTTATTAAATACCTGTCTTTAATAAGGGTCATAATAAAAACAAACAATTTAAAGGAGCGGAGATTAATATGCATAAAAATAATGATAATAAATTAAAAAGAAAGGTACAGGATGCTATTAATGCTGATCCAGAGATGGAACGTTATGGAGTTCAGGCAGACGTAATAGATGGTGAAGTACAGCTTACAGGTATAGTGGATACAATGGCAGAAAAGAAAAGGTTAAATGAAATTGTTTCCCGGGTACCCGGTGTAAAGAGAATTGAAAATGGAATTACCATTTCAACGGACGGACAAATTAATGATGATGGTGTCGTGATGGAAGTTACAGAAGAATTAAATGCAGATCCCCGGGTGCAGTTAAAAAATATTGGAGTTAAAAGTGTTGACGGCAGGGTATTTCTGGTAGGGTGCAGCGAGGATCCAGGAGAGGAGCAGGCGGCCGTAGAAGCTGCTTCTAAGGCCAGGGGTGTCAAAGAAGTGGTTTCCCATGTGAAACATAAGAAGGCAGAAGACTTGGGTGCTGAGACCATTTTTCACAGCCAGGTTAGAAATGATAAAGATGAATAAATTAAAAGTTTGGGCATAAAGCCCAAACTTTTAATTTATGTGCGCCCGGCATGGGCGATGTCTATAGGGTGAAAGTCCCGAACGTTGAA
>JACDOL010000094.1 GCA_017656165.1 Desulfotomaculum sp. | reverse complement strand
TCATTTAAGTGTCCCGCCAGGGCAGAACCCTTTTGCTGGAGTAAACTTAAAAACAGCACTGTGGCTTTTTCCGGACTTAAGCTGGGCAGATAACCTGCCTCCAGGTTGTAGTAAATTCGTTTAACCCCATCAACAATTTTTTCCTGTCGTATTATGGGAACTCTAAATTCATTCTCAATGGTATTTAAGTCACGTTCTATGGTTTTCTCTGACACCTCAAACTTTTCTACCAGTTCTTTTTTAGTTACCCCGCCATATGGTGTTTTTTTGTTTATTAAGTCAATAATCATGTTAATGCGCAGTTTTTTTGTTAAATCTTTTTTAGGTGAAGCAGCCATAATACCTCCCGGCTTATCAATATCAAGAAAATTAATAATATTTTCGCCAGGATATTATAAAAACCTTCTGTAACTAAGACAAAATCAGCCACAGAATACAAATCTGTTGTAAACATCTGTACCAGAAACATTAGTATATCCAAACCTTAATTTATTTCCGGTTATTAAGCCTTTGACCAGGTATATCAGAAATATCGGTCCCACAGTAGGGGCATATCCATTGACCTTTTAATGATGCACTGTAAGATTTTTTACCGCACTTAGGGCAGATTTTAAAATACAACATTATACACCTCCGTTAAGCCTTTGGCTTAATCTTTCAACTATATAATAACAACAGCAGTGGACAGCAGTTTGTCGGTGGGTATAAAAAAATCGCCTGGTGTTCAGGCGATATTACTAGTATATGTTAAGTTTCACACATTAAGCGGTAGCTGCAGTATTCACACTCCATTGTCTTACGGGCCGGATATTCCTCACGCATTATGGCTGAGGCAGTGTTTATTAAGACCTCTTCTGCTTCAGTTAAATTGTTATCAACTTTAATTACTTCCCCTTTATTTAAATGCCATAACTCCAGTTCTATGTCTTCTATCTGAGGGAAAATTCTTTTTATCGCCCAGGCATATAAACAGAGCTGGAGGGAATAATTTTTAATTTTCTCTTCATCTAATAACCGGTTTGTTTTAAAATCGATAATTTTTGCCTTTCTCCCATCAATCTCTAACCTGTCAATGTACCCTTTAAACTCCAGTGTACCTTCTGCAAGTTGGTATACAATATGAAATTCTTTTTCAGTATATATCTTTTCACTATTTGATTGGGCGGATAAATTAACATAATTGTTAACACAGGCAGTGGCAGTATCTCTATAAAGTTCTCTGTACTGATCAACGGTAAGCCCTGATAAAACGGCCTCTTTTTCCAACAATATCTCTACGTTCTCTTGATCTTTTAATGTTTCCCTGTGCTGGATAGTATTGTGAACGATGCTTCCTAATAAAACAGCATCATACTCCTGTACTGCTGCATCTTCCCGGCCAGGATCAACATCATCAGCCGGTATACCCAGTACAGTGCCGTAATAGTACTGTCTTGGGCATTTTTTGTACTGCAGCATACTGGTAAAGCTTAATGATAAGTATTTTTCTTTATCTTTTGTTGGCTCTTTATCAGGCCAGGATAATATTGTATCTAGAACCTGTTCTTCGTTACCGCCGCCTGCGGTTGAGCCTTCATCATCATTTGTATCGCCCCGCCAGGCCAGGCAGTATTGGCTCAGTTCACCACTTTCAATGGCATTGATTATTTCTTCATAATATTTAGGGAGATTTTTATCTTTTCCAACTGGCTCGTCAGCAAGTATATAAACCCTATCTTTACCCCTGGTAACCGCCACGTAAAACACCCTGCGGTCTTCATTTAATGCTTCTTCTTTAATTATTTTTTTATAATTAATTAACCCCGCATTATTAAGTACTTTTTTAAACTGTGCTTCTGTAAAACTGCTGCCGTACTTTATAGTATCCTTTATTATTAGTCCCTGTTTATTATCCCAGGCCAGGCTGGGATACCTTGGAGAGAACGGAAACCTGCCCGGAGCTACTTGGGCAATAAAAACATATTTATACTCCAGCCCCTTGGCCTTATGCACTGTCATTAACTGTACTGCATTTTCTTCACCGCTGCCCGCTTCTGCTTCATCATCATCCTGGTAAACTTCCAGCAGGCGGACAATATCATCCAGGCCCACCGCCCCGTGTTTACTTTCAAAATCTGCCAAGGTGCTGCGCAGTTTATTAATGTTGGCCATACTGTGCAGCACTTCATTTTCCGGCTTGGTGTAAAGATAGTGAAGGTAACCGCTGTTGGCCAGTATATAGTCTAAAAGCGCCGGGGCCGACAGGCTACCTTTTAAATTTTGAGCATTCTTAAACAGCTCCAGTAAGCGTTTAATTTTTACCACTGCTTTTTTATTAGAACTGCTTTCATCAAAGTTTGCTGTCAGCACCTCATAGACATCAAGCCTGCGGCGCCTGTCCTCTTCTGTCTTTTCCCAAGCATTTGACAGTTTGTACAGCTGGTTGTCAGTAAGTCCCACCGGTGGGCGCATCAGTATCCACAGCAGGCTGTTTTTATCGGTGGGATCATTAATAATCCTTAAGTATGCCAAAATATCCTGTACTTCCATTCTTTCATAGAAGCCGGTGCCGCCCACTGTACAGTAGGTAATACCCCTTTTACGCAGTTCATCTTCATAGGGCTTACTGTATTTCAGGCTCCGGAAAAGCACTGCTATATCCCCGGGGCGGCAGCCATCGTCAACGAGTTTTTGTACTTCATTGGCCACCATTTTGGCCTGGGTTTCTTCATCACATAGTGTTATCAGCACCTGTTCTTTACCCTGTTCAGCATCTTTTCTGCCCGGCTGCAGGCGAATTTTATCTTCTTTTTGTTTAAACTGCTCCTGCTGAACGATGGAGAAGTGTGCAGCATCCAGGATACCCTTTTTTGAGCGGTAGTTGGTATTTAGGTGTACCTCTTTTCCTCCCCACTGCTCTGCTGCAAAGTCATCCATGTTTTCCGGCCTGGCATTGCGCCAGGCATAGATACCCTGCTTCTCATCACCAACCACGGTGACATTGGACATTTTATCATCAGCAGCCAACAGGCTCAGCAGCTTAAACTGCGATTCGCTGGTGTCCTGGAATTCATCAACAAAAATATGCTTAAACTGGCTGCGGTAAGCAGTTAGCAGGTCTTCATTGTCTTTTAAAAGCCGGTAGGTCATAAAGATCAGGTCAGCAAAGTCCATGGCATCCTGTTTAGCCAGTCTTGTTTGATACTCCCGGTAAACAAGATAAATAAAATTAATCCATTCCTCTTCTAAAAGCAGGTGTGCTTCCCAGTTTTCAATCTTTTTAAAAATAGAAGTTTTTGTGTTCCCTTTTGCTTGTTTTTCCACTTCATACGGCAGCCGGCGGCATATGTCACTAAACTCTTCCATCCTGGCCAGTGCTGTATTACGGAATTCTCCAGGTGTTAAAAATGAATCTTTCAGTTTGCTTACCAACCCGTAAATTTCTGCTGTCACTGCCGGGACTTCTGCAAAGGGCAGTTCTTTAAAACTGTTTAAGTCTATATCACCGGTGTCTACCTGAAGATTTAAGATGTCATCTATTACACCGTTAAATATCACTCTGCTTTCCAGATCGGTGAGCACAGCAAATTCAGGGTTCCAGCCAATGTACAGGGAGTTTTCCCGCAGTATTCGTGAGCAGATGCTGTGGAATGTACCAATCCAGGCATTTAACATGGCACTGTCTTTACTGAATAAGTTAAGCTCACGGCAGAGCCTGGTTATACGGTTTCTCATTTCGGCAGCAGCCTTATCAGTAAAGGTAAGGGCCAGCAGGTTTTCCGGCGACCAGCTTGGATTAACTGCCAGGCAGTGAACGTAGCAGGAGGTAAGAGTGCGCGTTTTACCCGTACCTGCCCCGGCTGTAATTTTCAGCGGTTTATTTAATGGAGCAGTTACAGCATCTTTCTGCTGCGGGTTCAAATAATCGAGATATACCTGTTTATTCACTGCCGTTCCCCCCTTGGTTTTCAATCCCCCTGCAGAACTGCTTGTAACCGCAGTAATAGCAGCTCCCTGGGTTAGCCGGAAATTCACCCCGGCAGATCCGCTCTATCACTTTATAAAACTTATCCTTAACCGCTTCGTTTAAAATTCCCGGGCATATTTCGTTATCACCGGTTCCTCCCCTTACCAGTTGAAATGATCGTGGGGTAGGTTTTTCTTTTAAATAGTACAGTGTCAGCCGGGATATGTTTATACCCGGCATCAGTTCATTTAGAGCCCAGTAATATATGGGCAGCTGCAGATCTTCCGGTGTATACTCTTCCTCATCCGAGGGCATAAATTTTTTGCGCAGGGTTTTATGTGTCGCTGCCTCACTGGTTTTATAATCTATAATTTCATAACTTCCATCGGGCAGTCTGTCGATTCTGTCAATAAAGCCCCTGAGGTTAAAGCTATCTGTCTGCCATTTAATGCTGTATTCCCTGTAAACAACTTCTCTACCGTCTTCCCACTGCTCTTTTTCCCTTTCCAGGTAGGCAGAAACCATTTCTTTAGCCCTGCGCTGCTGGTCCTTACCCACCAGCAGGTGGCTGAATTCATACTTGTTCATAACGTCCTGCAGTACCCGCTCCATTTCTTCTTCCAAGTCTCCAACAGAATATAAAGAAGGATATTTTTCATGAAATTTTTCCAGTACACTGTGCACCAGCGAGCCAAAGGTGAAGTAGTCATTCCCCTGCTCTTCCAGGCGCAGCACCTTACTAAAGAAGTACTGCCTGGGACAATTTAAAAAATCCCTGATGCCGGAAGCACTGACATAAGGCGCTCCTTTAAAGTGCACCGGTTCCTGGGGCAGGGGCATAAAAAACTCCGGATTAACTTCTTCTTCAGGCAGATTCTCAAGACATTCCCTGCCCTGAAGTTTATTTTTAATTCCTTTATATAAACAGCGTGCCGCTAAAACGCGGGCAGCAGTGTCTTTACCGTAATTAACCAGCGGCAGTTCCATACCTGGTGCAGTATTATTCTCAGCTTCTTCCCAGCCCAAACCATGCTTTCGGGCATTTTCCTCACAGATATCTTCAAATTTTAAAAGCCGGTGCACATATACAGAGGGCATTGCTTCCGGCATGCCGGGGTATTCCTTGGCAAAGGAAACATATACTCTTTCTTCAGCCGCCTTTAAGGCTTGAATAAAAAACTGTTCTTCCTGTATTTTAATTTGTTCACTGGTGAGCGCTCCTTCAGGTTTAAGCGGCCCCATTTCATTAAATAGTGTTTTAATTTCGCTGCCGGTAAAATAGTGCTGTGGACTTCGAGTCGCAGGAATAATACCTTCTACCGCTCCCAGAATAAAAACATACTTTCTTTCTATGCTTTCTGCCTGCCTGATATCAGCCACTACCACTCCTGCAGCTTCTTCCTCTTTCTGGCGTGTTATCCTAAAACCCGGCTGTTCCCAGGCATTTAAAAAGTCTTCAACAGTAAGCTCCTTTCCACAGGCCTGCCGCAGTGAATTTATATAACGGGCTGATGTAATGGTTTCTTTTATCTTGTTTACAGAACTGCGTCCGTCTTCACTGCCAGCAGCAAGCTGGTATAACCTAAATTCTTTTACCACCTGCTCCACAACTTCCACTGCACTATCCTGCCCGCTTCTGTGGGCTAGGTCCAAAACAGCTTCAACTGTTTTCTTGTGGTAAACTTCCAGGTCATTTATCATATTTTTTAGATGTTCAATCAACTGGTCCCCTTTTCCCCTGGCAGTATTAATCCAACGCCTGCACTGGTAACTATCAATTCCAACAACGGGTGAAGTGAGCAGCTGGTACAGCCGGTTGTCATCAGCAGGGTCCATAATGAATTTCAAGGCATCAATAATAAATTTCAAATATGGGTCTTGGTGCAAGAATTCAACTGTATCGGTATAGTACAAAATGCCATTATTTTTTAATGTTTCTAAAAGATAAAAATGGTTATTTAAGCTGCGGTAAAATACAGCGCAGTCTTCCAGATCCGCCCCGCTGTTCACCAGTTCTTTTATTTTAGATGCCAGCCACGTGACTTCATCCATTGACTTTTCTGCTGGTGCCAGCACTATTTCAGGTTTGACAGATAGAACATCCCAAGTTTGTTCACCAGCATCTATGTATGCGGCTGCATTTGAGCCATTATCTGATAGCAGTTTTACCAGTTTGAGGTAAACAGCATCTATATCTTCGGCACCGGCCAATATTATGTACTTAAACTTACCTGCCAAGTGCTTGGCCAGCTGCTGGTTATTTTTAAATTGGTTGAGCAGCAGCTGGGTTAGCCCTTGGGGGGTATATTTCCCGGTCTTTTCACATAATTTTTTAAAATTAACATAGATATGGGCCATATCTATGAATTTTGAATTCTTTTTAACCCGGGCCCATTTTTTGAACTCTCCTGCGCTGATGTTATTTAGTTCCAGCATATTAACAAAATTCATGGCCTGCAGTAAAAACGAACTTTTGCCCTGCACGGATTTAAAAATACTTTGCAGTTCTACCTGTTCAGCTGCTTCCTGGAATAATACATACTGCTTCCAACCCTTTACAATTTCAACATCCCGCCTTAAGTTAAACGGATACTTGTACCTAAGTTTACTGCTAAAACCTGCGCCGGTTAATACCCACAATTCGCCATAACCGTTTGGAAAGAGATTAATAATTTCCTTCTTAATACCTTCAACTATTTTTCGCCTGGAAGCCAGTATTAATATGTTTTCAGCAGCAGCGCCTTTTTTAAGTAATTTACTAACCTCTTTCATTACCCGTTCTTTAATGCTTTCACCCGGGGAGATTATTTCTGCCTGCAAAGCTTTCACTCCCTGAAAATAATAATTTTTATTATTATACCTTATAGGCCAGGCAAATTACTTGTCCTGTTTTTAACCAGGCGGCTGTGAAATTCCGGAGCAGGTTATAAATTGACTCTCCAGCAATATTAATACATAACGAGCTGGCGAAAAAACATGATAATGTGATTGTTATCAACAATAAAGAAAACCTAGGTTGTGGGGCAGCCATCAATCAGGGTTTCAATGCTGCTAATGGAAACTTCGTTTTACTGTTAAATAATGATGTAATTGTCACTGAAAACTGGCTTCCTCGGATGCTGGCAGCGGCAGAATCCAATAACGAAATAGGTATTATTGGCCCTCGATCCAACTCAGTGCCGGGAGTGCAGCTAATTAAAGCTGCCACTTATCAAAACGAGCGTGAAATGCATGAATTTGCTCGGTAATTGGCAATAAGAAATACCGGGCAGGGTTTTGTTACCAGCAGAGTAATTGGCTTTTGCATGTTAATTAAAAAAGAAGTAATTGAGC
>JACDOL010000093.1 GCA_017656165.1 Desulfotomaculum sp. | reverse complement strand
TTTGATACCCTAAAACGTCCTATTTGCGCTTGCTTCCGCACAGCGCAATTGGCTCGTTAAAGATCCAAACATATGTATTTTACTGTTATAAGTTTGTTTTTTAGAGGAAACTAAATAAATTTTGAAAAAGTGTTAAATAATTATCTTCGGCAGTATACAATAAAACTTACAGGCGGTGATAAGACTAAAGGTTTTTGTTCTTACATTTAAAAATAAAGGAGGTAGAACAAAATTAGAAATATTGACTGTTCCACAATTACAGAAAGCGTTTCTAAACTCTGTCAAGAATCTTGTACTAAGTTGGGTGAAGATGTACTGCATTCCTTGAAAAAATCTCTTGAACATGAAGTTTCCCCAGGAGGGAAAGAAATTCTAAAATTGTTAATTGAAAATGCTAAAATTGCCAGGGAAGAAAACATACCAATGTGCCAAGACACGGGGTTTACAGTTGTTTTTGTTGAAATTGGACAGGATGTTCATATAGTGGGAGGTGACATTAATAAAGCAATAAATGAGGGAGTACGCAGGGGTTACCAAGAAGGATATCTGCGTAAATCTATAGTTGGTGACCCTATTAAACGAGTTAATACCGGTGATAATACACCTTGTGTTATCCATACAAAAATTGTACCTGGTGAAAAATTGAAAATAACTGTAGCTCCCAAAGGCGGCGGAAGTGAAAATATGAGTGCTCTTAAGATGCTTAAGCCTTCAGATGGCGTTGAAGGGGTAAAAAGATTTGTAATTGAAACTGTTGAAACAGCCGGCCCTAACCCGTGCCCACCGCTGGTGGTGGGGGTAGGAATTGGTGGTACAATGGAAAAGGCAGCTATTTTAGCCAAGGAAGCTTTGCTGCGGGATATTGGAAGCAGAAATCCACAGCGGCATATAGCTGAACTGGAGAAGGAGCTTCTGCAGGACATTAATAAACTGGGAATAGGCCCGCAAGGAATGGGAGGAAGAGTTACTGCACTGGCTGTCCACATCGAAACATTTGCTGCTCATATTGCCAGTCTGCCTGTGGCAGTGAACTTGAATTGTCATGCTGCTAGGCATAAATGCATAGTTTTATAAATATAAAAATGCCAATGGATGTTTTACATAAAATAATATTATGTAAACTACTATTCGCCTGGATGTTGGAGGTTTATTATCATGGAAAAAATTAGTTTAACAACTCCACTAACTGATGATATTGTTTTAAAACTGCGCGTAGGCCAACAAGTTTTAATTAATGGCAAAATTTTTACAGGGAGAGATGCAGCGCACAAAAAACTGGTTGAACTGCTTGAAATGGGAGAAAAGCTGCCAGTGGATTTAACTGGGCAGATAATTTATTATGTTGGGCCTACACCTCCTAAGCCAAATCAAATCATAGGAGCAGCAGGACCAACCACTGCAGGTAGGATGGATGTCTATACCCCTAAGATACTAGAGCAGGGGTTAAAAGGAATGATAGGAAAGGGGAAACGCTCACTTGAAGTAATAGAAGCTATGAAAAAACATAAGGCCGTGTATTTTGCAGCCATAGGTGGGGCTGCTGCTTATATCAGCAAAACGGTAAAATCAGCTAATGTCGTTGCTTATCCAGAACTTGGACCGGAAGCAATATACCAATTAGAAGTAGTTAATTTACCAGTAATTGTGGTAAACGATGCCTACGGTGGTGATTTATACGAGGAAGGAATAAGTAAATATACCCTAACCTAGCATAAGAAAGGAGTGCCGATGCAGTTCCAACGTATTGTAACTGGTAAAATTAAAAGTGATTTATATTATGATTTAATTGAACTGTTTAGCGGGTTATTCTTGGCGGGGTTCCTTGGGATGCACTTAATCTTTGAGAGCAGTATTATTGCTGGAAAAAAAGTTTTTAATAATCTATCTCAAACGCTGGATGAGAATTACTTAGCACTTGCGGGGATATCACTAGTGGTTGTTGTGTTTTTTATTCATTTCCTAACTGCCGGGAGGCGGATCCCAACCAGGTGTAAAGAGCAAAAAATAATTTGGCATCATACAGGGAGATTAAGGCATCTTAATACCTGGGCTTGGGTGCTGCAAATTATAACCGGTATAATTATCTTAATTCTAGGATCAATTCACATGTGGGTGGTTGTTACTGATAGGCCAATTAAAGCTGAAACCAGTGCGTTGCGCATACAATCGGGTTACCTTTGGTTTTATGTAATCCTGCTGCTGCTTTCGGTAGTTCACGCTGGAATAGGAATATACAGGCAGTTTATTAAATGGGGATGGTTTCCGCGAAAACCGCTGGGTTATGTTATCGGGTTTATTAGTATATTTTTTATACTGCTTGGATTTACTGCTCTCTTTACCTTTTTAAGGGCAGGAGGATTATAATGAATACAATTGTAACAGATGTTTTAATAATAGGAGCCGGTTTAGCAGGAGAACGGACAGCCATAGAGGCTGCAAACCAGGGGTTAGATGTTATTATTTTAAGCCTTGTTCCACCCCGACGCTCTCACAGCACAGCAGCCCAAGGGGGAATGCAGGCAGCTTTAGGTAATTGTGCTATGGGCCGTGGTGACAACCCAAGTATACATTTCGAAGATACTGTAAAAGGCTCAGATTGGGGCTGTGACCAGGATGTTGCCAGGTTATTTTGTGAGACTGCCCCCACAGCAGTACGACAGATGGCATACTGGGGGGTTCCATGGAACAGGGTAGCTGCTGGGAGAAAAAGGCTTCCTGGCGGCCAAGAAATATATGAATTAAAAGAATACGAAGGATTAATTACTGCCCGCAATTTTGGTGGAACAGCTAAGTGGC
The DNA here is from genome assembly GCA_017656165.1 of Desulfotomaculum sp. Taxonomy (GTDB): domain Bacteria; phylum Bacillota; class Desulfotomaculia; order Desulfotomaculales; family Desulfohalotomaculaceae; genus Desulforadius. The sequence continues at coordinate 4,502 of JACDOL010000093.1, read as the reverse complement.
GGGCATGTTATACTGCTGACGGAACAGGCCATACGATTCAGTATACCTTGGATAGTATTGTTATAAAACTGGGCATAAAGGTACACGACAGGATGGAAGCCCTCCGTCTAATTCATAATGGTGACAAATGCATGGGCGTTGTGGCTAGATGTCTAAGAACAGGGAAACTTTATACATATATATCAAAATCAACAGTGCTGGCCACTGGCGGCTGCGGCAGACTTTACGGGGCATCTACCAATGCTGTTATTAATGAAGGCAGCGGCATGTTTTTAGCCTTAGAAACAGAATTAGTTCCGCTGGGAAATATGGAAGCCATTCAATTTCATCCCACCGGCTTGGTTCCAGTATGGATACTGATAACAGAGGGAGCCAGAGGTGACGGTGGTTATTTATTGGATAAAAATCACCACCGGTTCATGCCTGATTATGAACCAAAGAAAAAAGAATTAGCTTCCCGGGATGTTGTAGCACGTCGTATGATAATGCATATGCGGAAAGGATACGGTGTAGAAAGTCCTTACGGCCCCCATCTATGGTTGGATATAAGGCATTTAGGTGAAAAGCATATTAATACTAATTTACGTGAAATTGCTAATATATGTAGAAACTTTGCCGGTATAGATCCAGTAAATGAATTAATACCTGTTCGCCCCACACAGCATTATAGCATGGGCGGAGTGCGTACTAACATAAATGGAGCTGTGTATGGAATTAAAGGTTTATTTGCCTGTGGTGAAGCAGCCTGCTGGGACCTGCACGGTTTTAACAGGTTAGGTGGTAATTCTCTTGCCGAGACAATTGTATCCGGTATGATTGTTGGTAAAAAAGCTGCAGAGTACACACTGGGTACCGAATTAACATATTCGTATCAACAAGTTAACAATCATTATAATATTGTAAGACAGAAAATCAAAAATATTATTGGCGGCAAGCTGAATAAAAAGAGGCACGAAAATGTATTTGAATTAAAAAATATAATGGAAGATGTACTAATGAAGCATGTGGGTATCTTTCGTAATGGCAAAGATCTTTTAAAAGCTGTGAATGCCCTGCAGGAATTATATCACCGTTCACGTAATATTAGTCTGCGTTCTAGTGGAACTGGGGCCAGCCCTGAGCTGGGTTTAGCTTTGAGGCTGCCTGGAATGATAAAACTGGCCTTATGTGTTGCCTATGGGGCATTAAAGCGTACCGAAAGCAGGGGAAGTCATTACCGGGAAGATTATCCTAGGCGTGATGACAAGAATTGGTTAAAAAGAACACTGGCTTACTGGCCTGAAGAAAAGGACCTACCATGTTTAAAATATGAACCGGTAAAAATTACGGAAATACCACCCGGAGACCGGGGATATGGTGAGTCGCCTGGTAAAGGGGGGACATCATAATGAAAAACAGGGAACTAACGTTAAATATATTTAGGTATGATCCCAATATACCTGGCAGGGAACCATACATGCAGCCTTACAGTCTTCAAGAAACAGAAGGAATGACAATTTTTATAGCATTAAATCAAATAAGAGAGAATCAAGACCCTTCATTAAAATTTGATTTTGTATGCCGGGCGGCAATATGCGGCTCCTGCGGTATGCTGGTTAACGGGCGCCCAAGGCTGGCCTGTAAAACATTAACCAGGGATTTACCAGAAGTTATTACCCTCATGCCCCTACCTGTTTTTAAATTAATTGGCGATTTATCAGTAGATACAGGTTCTTGGTTTAGACAACTTTCTATAAAAACCGGGGCCTGGGTACATAGTGATAAAAGTTTTAATCCCAACTGCCAGGAAGAACGGATGAGTAATGAAACAGCGTTAAAAATCTATGAAGCTGAGCGCTGTATTGAATGTGGGTGCTGTATAGCTGGTTGTGCCACTGCCAATATAAGGGATGACTTTTTGGGAGCAGCAGGTTTATATAAAATTGCACGCTTCATGGTAGATCCTCGAGATGAAAGACCAGAAGAAAAATACTTTGATGTGGTTAGCAGTGAAGAAGGGGTTTTTGGGTGTCTTGGGTTAATGGCCTGTGAAGATAATTGTCCCATGGAACTGCCCCTCCAAGTGCAGCTTGCCTATGTGCGCAGAAAAATGGCCTTAATTGGTTTTAGAGTTTAAACAAATTGTTAGAAAAGCTGCCTTTCGGTAATTATATAAAAAAGAGCAATATGCCGGAGGTAGCTTTTAAATGTATAAACCAGAAGATGCGCTCAATTATCACAGTATAAATAAAGGTAAGATAGAAGTAAAAAGCAAGGTGCCACTCCTAGATGATTATCTTTTATCATTGGCTTATTCTCCCGGGGTATCAGAACCTTGTAAAAAAATATATCAGGACCAGAACCTAGTTTATCGATATACAAACCGCGGCAATATGGTGGCAGTTGTAACCAATGGAACAGCTGTTTTAGGTTTAGGTGATATAGGTCCTTTGGCAGCTCTTCCGGTGATGGAAGGAAAGGCTCAATTATTTAAAACTCTAGCTGGGGTTGATGCCGTTCCTATTTTAGTCGATAGTAAAGACCCGGGTAAAATTGTTGAAACGGTAAAGTTATTAGAACCTGCATTTGGTGGAATAAACCTAGAAGATATTGCCGCACCTGAATGCTTTAAAATTGAGGAAAGATTAAAAAAAGAAATGAATATTCCAGTATTCCATGATGACCAGCACGGAACAGCAGTAGTGGTATTGGCAGCGTTGCTAAACGCTTTAAAAATTGTTAAAAAAAACTTAGACGGAATTAAAACAGTCATTAATGGGGCTGGAGCGTCGGCCATAGCAACAGCAAAGCTTCTGATGGCAGCAGGGGTTAACAATCTTATTATCTGTGACAGCAGGGGGATTATTTACCCGGGTAGAAAAGAAGGTATGAATACATACAAGAATGAACTGGCCCGTATTACAAACCCTACTGGTAGAGGTGGTAATTTAGCAGATGCCCTGGAGGATGCAGATGTTTTTATTGGTTTATCCCGGGGAAAAGTAATGGATGGTAATATGGTAAAATCAATGGCTAGAGATCCCATTGTTTTTGCCATGTCTAATCCTATCCCAGAGATTAGTCCTGAATTAGCCTTATCTTCGGGAGCAAAGGTTGTGGGAACAGGGAGGTCTGATTATCCAAACCAAATAAATAATAATCTGGGTTTTCCAGGAATATTTCGTGGAGCACTGGATGTCAGGGCAACTGCTATCAATATGAATATGAAAATGGCAGCCTCCTATGCCATTGCTAATCAAATCCTTGATAATGAACTAACACCTGAATATATTATCCCTAAGGCTATGGACCCATGGCTGGCTCCAGCGGTGGCAGCAGCAGTGGCAGAAGCTGCTATGGTTACGAATGCAGCTGCCATTCAGGAAGATCCTGAAAAAATAGCCCAGCGCACTCATGAATTATTTAAAAATGAAGCAAAATATGGTAAGTTATTAAGTGGACAGCTACATTAAGAGAGATAAAAGTAGGGAGGTTAATATGAAAAAGAGAAACAAAATTACCATTATCGGAGCTGGAAACGTTGGTGCCACATGTGCACACTGGGCAGCAGCAAAAGAATTAGGTGATATAGTTCTGCTGGATGTTGTGGAAGGCATTCCTCAGGGTAAAGCACTTGATTTAATAGAGGCCGCTCCCATTGAAGGATATGACTGCAACATTACTGGTACAAACAATTATGAAGATACCAGGGATTCTGACATTGTCATAGTTACAGCCGGTATAGCACGCAAACCGGGAATGAGCCGTGATGATCTTTTAAATACAAATGCAAAAATTGCAGTTGAAGTTGCAGAAAATATTGCTAAATATTCACCTAACGCATATGTAATTTGTGTTTCTAACCCTGTTGATGTAATTACCTATATAATATACAAAACAACAGGCTTTGAACCAAACCGGGTTATGGGTATGGCAGGAGTATTGGATTCTGCACGCTATCGTACCTTTGTGGCTATGGAATTGGGAATATCCTTTGAAGATGTTAGTGCTTTTGTTCTTGGCGGTCATGGCGATGATATGGTGCCCCTTGTACGTTATACATATGCTGGTGGTATACCCATAGAAAAACTTATAACAAAAGAAAGAATCGAGGCTATAGTTGAACGCACCCGGAAGGGTGGGGCAGAAATAGTGAGTTATTTAAAATCAGGAAGTGCATATTACGCACCGGCGGCATCTGCTGTTCAAATGGCAGAAGCTATTTTAAAAGATAAAAAACGCATACTGCCTGTGTCGGCTTACCTGCAGGGTGAGTATGGTGAAAATGATATATATGCCGGAGTTCCTTCAATAGTTGGAGGTAATGGGGTGGAAAAAATTATTGAAGTGGACTTAACAGAAGAAGAAAAGGCAGCCCTGTCCAAATCATTTCAGTCTGTACGTAATGTATTGTCAAAAGTCAATTTATAATAGAGCTTATAGGTATGGCCGCAAAAGGCCATACCTAATTTTGGTGTGCCCGGCATGGGCGATGTCTATAGGGTGAAAGTCCCGAACGTTGA
>JACDOL010000092.1 GCA_017656165.1 Desulfotomaculum sp. | reverse complement strand
CTGTGAGAGGGATAACGCCGTAGCAAATTACTGCGGCGTTACCCTACTCGATTAAAAGTTTTCTTCCCGCCTGTCAAATATTCTTTTACTTTTCTTTTCACTGCGCGGCAGAGTTCCATACGCAACAGGTTCTACTTCAGCTTTAACACCTATCCTGCTTTTTATTTTTTGCTGGCAGATGGCCGCTACTTTTGTACTTTCATAGCCATTTTCTACTTCTATGCGCACAGTAATCTTATCTTTACCCTGTTCCCGGGTAAGTACGACCTGGTATTCACTGCCTGCACCTTCTGTTATTTTAAGGACGTGATCAATTTGTCCCGGGTAAATATTTACACCTTTAATTTTAATCATATCATCACTTCGTCCTACTATCCTATCTATCATTGGGTATGAGCTGCCGCATGAACAGCATGAATATTTAAGCCTAGTAATATCACGGGTACGATAACGAAGTAAGGGCATCCCCTCTTTTGTCAGTGTAGTAATTACGAGTTCGCCCTGCTCTCCCGGCGGAAGCTGCTTACCGGTTTCAGGATCGATAATTTCAAATATTAGATGATCAGACCAGTAATGCAGACCATTATGTTCCGGGCAGTCAATGGCAATACCAGGCCCGTATATTTCAGTAAGCCCATAAATATCGTAAGTTTCAATTCCTAGATTTTTTTCTATTCTTGCCCGCATTTTATCTCCCCAACGTTCAGAGCCAAATATGCCAAGACGAAGTGCCAATTTATCTTTAATTCCCCGGTTAATTATTTCTTCTGAAAGTAAAAGACCGTATGAAGAAGTTCCGATAATAACTGTTGTTTGAAGATCAATCATCATTTCAAGCTGTTTTTCTGTGTTTCCTGGTCCTGTTGGAACTGTCATAGCTCCAAGCTTTTCTACCCCGGCCTGAAACCCTATTCCGGCTGTCCACAGTCCATACCCGGGTGTCACCTGCACCCTATCTTTTTTGGATACTCCTACAAACTCAAGGCACCTGGACATCATATCTGCCCAAACTTTAACATCCCTTTTAGTATACGGTATTATTATGGGTTTACCTGTTGTTCCCGAAGATGAGTGTATCCGAATTACTTCTTCCTCTGGCACAGCCATCATTCCCAGGGGATATGAATTCCTCAATTCATCCTTGGTTGTAAAAGGTACGTGGGCCAAATCAGCAATTGTGCGAATATCACCAGGTTTAATACCTGCTTTTTTCAGTTTATCGCGGTAATATGGCGAGTTGTTATACAACCGGTTAATTAAGTCTTTTAAAAGAGGTTCCTGCTGCTGTGTAATTTTATTAAAATCAATATTTTTATTATTATTTTCCGGGTTTATAACTGCCATTTTACATCACCTCCAGGAAACTGCAGCCCAGTTCAAATGCTCTAATATTTATTTCTTTATACTTGGAAGGAACAGTGTCTAAAATAACCTGCAGCAATTTATCCTTGGAAAAAGGTAAAATGTTTAATTGTGCCAATGCACCCAATAAGACAATGTTGGTGGCCTTATAAGTTCCAGCTTTTGCAGCCAATGCAGTTGCATCTAGAAGATATAAATTTTTTACATGTTCCTTTAAATAGTCTTTTATTTTATCTGCTTGATAACCTGAATTCCCCAGGGCTGCAGAAACCGGGACAATGGCTGCTTGGTTTGCGATGACCACAGCATTATTTTTGAGTTTGGGAAGTCCTCTAACTGTTTCTGCCAGTTCAAAACCCAGCAGTATGTCAGCTTCTCCATCAGGTATAAGCGGACTGTATATTATATCTCCCATCCGAACCTGGCTCATCACTACTCCTTCTCTTTGAGCCATTCCTATGGTTTCCGATGTTCGTGCTGATAAACCAGATTTTATAGCGGCCTGGGCTAAAATACGTGAAGAAAGCACATTACCCTGTCCTCCAACGCCGGTAATAATTATATCCAGCTTCATTTTAAAGTACCCCCTGTAACAGCTTCGTTGGGACATACCTGGGCACAAACTCCGCACCCGGCACACTTGTAATTAATTACGTAGTCGTCACCCTGTTTTTCTATGGCTGGACATCCTAGTTCTTCTACACAGATGCCGCACCCTAAGCATAAATCCTGGTCGATATAGAAAGATTCTTTACGTTCTTTTTTTAACGCTGCGCATTCACGCTTCATTATTACTACAGAAGGACCAGGGAAATCTACTGCTTCCCGGGCAGCTTTTACTGCTGCTTCCAGGTCATAAGGATCTACAGTCTTTATTAATTTTACACCGCATGCACTTGCTATTTTAGCTATGTCTAGTCCTTTAGCCGGTTCTCCTGTGGCAGTGCTGTCCAGCCCAGGGTGAGGCTGGTGTCCAGTCATGGCAGTGGTTCGATTGTCCAGTACGACAATGGTAATATCAGATTTGTTATATACAGCGTTTATCAAGCCGGGTATACCGGTATGAAAGAATGTAGAATCACCCAGAAAGGCAACCTGCTTGCGGCCCTTTTCAACCTTCTCCATACCACTGGCAATAGTTATACTTGCCCCCATGCACAGGCAGGTGTCTACTGCATTTAAAGGCTGCATGCTGCCCAAAGTATAGCAGCCGATATCGCCGGTAAATACGGCATTGTTGCCCACCGCCTGTTTAAATGCATAAAAAGATGCTCGGTGGGGACATCCTGAGCAAAGTACAGGTGGTCGCACAGGAAGCTCAGGCAGCTGATGCTGGGCTTTAGGCTTGCTTGGAATTCCGTTAACTTCAGTGAGTATCTCTATAACTTTGTTGACATTAAGCTCACCTTCACGAGCGTTATAACCGCTGTTTTTTCCAAGGATAACCGTATCAATTTTATTTTCATAAGCTATTTTAATTAATTGATCTTCAACTACTGGTTCCTGTTCTTCCACTACCAGAATTCGTTTATGCTTCTGCAAAAATTCTTTACATAACTTATTTGGCAGGGGGTATGGAGTACCGATTTTCAGTACTGATGCTTTTATTCCCAGTATTTCTAAAGCTTCTTTGACGTAAAGGTATGAAACCCCTGAAGCTGCTACCCCCAGCTCGGTGTCGTTAAATTCTAAACTATTAAAAGAAATGTTTTCAAAGATGTCACTGGCTGCCGCCTGCTGTTTGTTTAACCAGCGGTGCTGTTTAGCTGCCAGGCTGGGGAAAATCACCCAGCGGGAATCTTTTTTAAATCCTAACTTCGAAGCAGCAATTCTTGGTTGTAATATTTCCACGTCCTGGCATGCATGACAGGTACGGGTTGTTGGGCGCAGGATTACTGGCAGTCCCAGTTGCTCTGATATATTAAAAGCTGCTTTTGTCATTTCTTTTGCTTCTTGAGGATCAGATGGATCCAGTACCGGAAGCTTTGCGAACTGAGCAAACTTTCTTGTATCCTGCTCATTTTGTGAACTGTGTGGGCCTGGATCATCTGCCACAGCCAGTACAAGGCCGCCTTTTACTCCAATGTAAGCCAGTGTCATTAATGGATCAGCAGCAACATTTAATCCTACCTGTTTCATGGTTACTATACACCTTGCACCGCAGTATGAAGCACCTGCAGCTACTTCCAATGCCACTTTTTCATTAACTGACCATTCAGCATAAAAATTATATTGCTTGGCAAGTTTAGCAAGGGTAGTGAGAATTTCCGAGGAGGGCGTTCCAGGATAGCCTGCAGCCAGCTTAATTCCAGCTTCCACTGCCCCGTAAGCTATTGCCTCGTTTCCCATAAGCAGCTTTTTCATATTAATACCTCCAGCTACATCTAGTATTGGTAAGTACCGTAACCATTAAGTCTAGCCAGAACAGCAAATACAGCAAGCAAAATTGATATGAATACCAAGCTTAAATCAGCTGCACTCATCTTTTGCTCCCTGTAACATGTTCTAGGCCCGCTGCCGCAGCCTCTTGTTTCCATGGCCATGGCCAGTTTGTCCGCTTTCTGCAATGACACCAGTACCAGCGGTAAAGCAACCGCAGCATAAGCTTTTATTTTTACCAGCGGGTTCCAGCCGTCTAAACTGCAGCCCCTGCAGGACTGTGCTTCTTTAACCTGCTTTATTTCATTTAAGAATGTAGGTATGAAACGTAAAGCTGTCATAAAGATGAAAACATAATCTATGGGCAGTTTTAAATTATTAGTAAGGGTTTGAATAATATCCTTGAAGCGGGTAGTTAATAAAAATATTAAAAAACTTAAAACTGCTGCCATCATTCTTAACCCCATAGCAGTTCCCAGGTAAACTGCATTTTTAGTAACCGGTAAATATTCAGTTATATAAAAAATTACCTCGCCCTCCTTGGTAAACAGTACCTGTAATAAAATTAAAATTAATGAAAATAGAAAAAGGCTTTTTAGTGTAGAAATAAGTACCTTCAAAACTCCTGCAATTTTTGCTACCAGCAGAACGGAGAAAAATAAAGCTAAAAGATATAAAGGGTGATTAAATAGTAAAGCGAGAATCATCACCACCGATGTCCATATTATTTTTGCCAGGGGGGTCATAGAATGAATTGGTGAATTCCCTGGAATGTATTCATTGGCAACTGTCATTTTTCCGCACCTCTTACATCACATAAAGCCCGGTATACTTCTTCCACTGTCAGCAGGTTCTTAGGTATGCCTATTACGGAAAGTTTATCAGCTAATCTGGAGATAGGTGGTATTTCTAGAAATGTTTCACTTAGTATTTCTTGGTGTGATAAGACTTCTCTGACCGGACCGTCTAATAAAATCTCTCCTTTATTAAGTACCACTACCCTTTTGGCAAAAGTGGATACCAGGGACATATCATGAGTTATCATTATGATGGTGTGTCCCTGGTTGTTAAGACTACGAATCATATTCATAATCTGCATACTTTCCCGGTAATCGAGCCCGGTGGTTGGTTCATCCAGTACAAGAACATTTGGTTTAAGTACTAAGACAGACGCCAATGCTACCCTCTGGCGCTGTCCCCTGCTCAAGCTGTATGGATGGGCATAACGATAATCAACCAATCCCACTGCTTTAAGGGCATCATCTGTACGCCTCTTAACCTCTTCAGCGGGCAGGTTCAGATATTTCAAACCAAATGAAATTTCTTTTTCTACACTGTTATGAAAAATTTGATGATCTGGGTTTTGAAAAACATATCCTACCTTTTGAGCAAGTTCTGAAACTTTAACATATTTAGTATTAAGATTATCTACTAGAACCTTTCCACTAGTAGGTTTAAGCAGGCCGTTAAAATGTTTTGCCAGAGTGGTTTTACCTGCGCCATTCTGCCCTACCAGGGCCAAAAATTCCCCGCTGCCAATAGTAAGATTAATTTTATTAAGTATGAAATGGTTTTCATCTAAATTTTGGCACAAATCTTTCACTTGAATAATTGGATTGCTGATCATTTTCCTATCCCCATGTTTTCTAAAATACATGCTGCCCCTTCATCAACAGATATGGGCAGTTTACCGTATCTGAAGCCTAACATTTTTATCAGTTTGGTTACCTGGGGAATATCAACACCTGCCTTATTTAACTTCTCGTCGGCGCTGAAAATTTCCCGCGGGCTACCTTCTAAAATTATCTCTCCTTGGTTAAGAACAATTATCCTGCTTGCATAACGAGCTAACAGCTCCACCTTCTGGTCAATTAGTACAACAGTGATACCTTTTTTATTAAATTTGGCTAATAAATTATAAATTTCCTTACTGCCAATAGGGTCAAGTTCGGAAGTGGGTTCATCCAATACCAAAATTTTGGGTTCCACTGCCAGTGCAGCTGCTATAGCAAGCCTTTGTTTTTGTCCCCCGGATAGCGTATTTATGGACCTATTTCTTAAATGTGCTATTCCCACGGCTTCTAAGGCGTTTTCTACCTTAATCTGCATTTCTTTGGGGTCAACTGCCATGTTTTCCAGCCCAAATATTAATTCTTGTTCTACCTCCATAGTTATTAGGTGGCTTTCAGGGTCATCAAAAACACTGCCCACCGACCTAGATATATCTGCAATAGATAGAGTTTCAGTGGGATTCCCATTAAAAAGCACCTGGCCTCTCATTCTGCCATGCTGGTAATGTGGTATTATACCGTTTAAGCACTTGGCAAGTGTACTTTTTCCTGATCCTGAGTGACCTATAATTCCCAGGAATTCACCATGTGCAATTTCAAGATTTATATTCTTTAATGCTGGCACTTCAGTGTTTTTATAATAGAAAGTTAAATTGTTAAGCTTATACATCGAAATCCATCAACTTTCTTACTGGTGTATAAAGCAGTTGAGACATAACGGAATTAATCAAAGCCACTGGTAGTACAACTCCTACCAAGGCAGCCATCATTGCTTCCAAAGGCAGTTTTAAAACCAGCAGAAAGTTTAATATTACATATAATGTTCCGCTGCTTACAGTACCGATAAAAACAGCTGTTACCGGCATTAAAGACATCTTATATAATTTTATTTCCGGCAGGTATTTAACCACCAGCAAACAAACCACTGCCCCAACCGGCTCTGTTATCAAGTTTAAAGCCGGCATTGGAGATTTAGAAAATATCATACTGACGGCGCCTGCAACCAAGCCAATTCCTAGAGCACCTTTTAATTTAGGACGAAGCAGTATTATAGAAAGGCAGTACATTGCTATTACAAAATTAGGTGTAATGCCTAATATATTTGGTGAAAACATTCTTAATACTGCACCAATGGCAATTAATACAGCTACAATGGCCACAGCCTTGTTTTTCGAAACTTCACCAGTTGAAGTTAAACTATGACTTACCGCGTTTTTTTTAATAGACATATAAATAACTCCTTTCTCATCTCTTCTCAACTCACTCACAAAAATACAAAAGCCAGGCATAGTTAACGCCTGGCAGGTTTTTCAAAGAACTATACTCTCCTCTTCCATGCTAACCTCCGCTCAACTATGCTCACCTCACCTTATATTAAATTTTTAAGTACTTCTTAAAATTACACTCTACTCTACTCTACTCTGCTCTGAACTCATAAATTAGTTGATAATGATTATAGCATATAAATATGCAGAAGTCACGTAAATTTTTGTTTTTTTGGCAGATAATACATATGGTTAATTTTGTTCATACTATTAATGGAGGTGATTTATATGGGCAAATATACTGTTAGAGGGCCGGGGAGAAATTGCAGTGGAATTCAAGCTGACAACTTGGACCAGGCTGTGGAACAAACAAGACAGAAATATCCCGGAAAAATGGTGGCCGCTGATGCCAGTGAAGTAATTTATGTATGCCAACCTAATGAAGAGGAAATTTCCTGCCAAATGAAATATAGGTAAATATAATAAGCCTGTATCTAGAAAATTTCAGATACAGGCTTATTATTCAGTAAGTCTGTTCTATACCCTATGA
>JACDOL010000091.1 GCA_017656165.1 Desulfotomaculum sp. | reverse complement strand
TCTCATGACTTTTGAGGCAGCCCCATATTACCTTTACTAACTCTACCCCCTGTGTACTATACTTTCAAGCCCATTACGAACTAGTTTAAGAATAACCTGCCGAATTTTTGTCCTTAGCATATTCTTCCCCACCCAAACATTTGTAGAAAGCCTTTAACGGTGGTCATGGGGTTTCTAACTTCATGGCTAAGACCTGCAGCCATCAGGCCTACAATTTTTAGGTAATTCAAACGGATCATTTCCTGCCATACCTCTTGCGCTCGTTGATATCCTCTACCAAGGCGATAAGAAACTTTTGGTCTTTATTAGTGTATTGGATAATGGATACTTTGACATCAACCCAAATTACCTGCCCGTCTTTGCGTATGCAGCGCTTTTCCATCTGATACTGATCCCGTTTTCCTTCTATCAGCTCATTATAAAGAACTTGTTCAGCGAGCACTGTTAAATGAATAAAACACAGCATAATTACAAATTATATAGGTAATAAATGGAAGGTGATATAAATGGAGTTCTTGCGCCAGAAAAGAATTGTTCTGACTTTTTACCTGTTTTTAATTCTTTTCATACCTATAATTGCAAGACTCACTAACATACAGCTGACTCATGGTCCTGAATATGCCCGCAGGGCCTTAGAACAGCGATCAATTAAAGTTGTGTTAGAAGATATTCCCAGGGGGGACATCCTGGATCGCAATTTAAAGTCGCTGACAGGAAGCGGGATGCCGCTTAAGATTGTTGTCTTTCCCAGCTTAATGAAAAAACCACAGGAAACTGCGCAGCATATATCGGAAATACTTAGTGTGAACAAAAAAGAGATAATAAGGCAGTTTTCCAAGGGCAGTGGTATTCTTCCATACCCGTTGGGTCCAGATCAAATTAGATTAATAAAACAGGCTGACCTGGATGGGGTCATGGTTCTACCAGTGCAGCAGAGATATTACAACCAACCGCTGGCTGCCCATCTTATTGGCCACCTGGGCAGCATTTCATCCGTTGAAAAGTTGAAAGAGCTGTCTGCTTTCTCTGAGAAAGAATACCAGTTAAATGACCTGGTGGGGAAAATGGGCTTAGAAAAATATTACGAACAGCAGTTAAAGGCCACCCGGCCGGAAAGATTGGTACGAGCATATGCTGACGCTGCCGGGCTGCTGTTAAAGGGAATGGGTATAAAATTAAACACCAGTGAGATTGACCCGGGACGCCAGCATGTTGTTACTACCATTGATTATAGAATGCAGGAAATTGTTGAACAGGTGATGGATGAATATGTGCAGCGGGGTGCAGTGGTAGTTATGGACGTACATACCGGAGATATTTTAGCAATGGCCAGCAGGCCTAATTTTCACCCGGGCCGGGTAGCACAAATGCTGGATAATGCATCGGCTGATACTTTTGTTGATCACTGCATTTCACTATACCAGCCGGGATCAATATTTAAGGTAATAGTAGCTGCAGCAGCACTGGAAGAAGGAATAGTTACTAAAGATTCTATTTTTACCTGCTTAGGAGATAAATCTCAGCTGGTAAAATGCTGGCAGGATCAAGGACATGGTAATATAACCTTTGCCCGGGCATTTGCGTTATCCTGCAACCCCGTATTTGCAGAAGTGGGACTGGAGCTGGGGGCTGAAAAATTAATAGAGTATGCGAAAAAATTTGGCCTGGAGAACCAAGATATCATAGGGTACCCGGTAACTTTTGATGAGAGACAAGATTTGCATTTAATATCTAAACCAAATAACTTAGTTAACAGCAGTATAGGCCAGGGGCCGGTGCTTGTAACCCCTGTACAGTTAACAGCGATGATGAACACCATTATAAATGATGGTGTATATATTCCTCCAAGACTGGTAAGAGAGCTGAGAAAATCTGATGAAACTATAGTTGAAAGGTTTGCCCCTGGTAACAGCTATAAAGCAGTATCACCCGGCACAGCAGCCCAGTTAAAAGAAATGCTGAACATGGTAGTGCAGGAAGGAGTGGGGCAGCAGGCAATGATAAAAAATTACGGCAGTGCCGGAAAAACCGGCTCGGCTGAAGTGGCAGGAAAGGAAACTGTAAATGCCTGGTTTTCAGGTTATGCTCCAGCACAGGATCCCCGGTATGTGGCCACTGTTCTAGTGGAAGACGGAATCAGCGGTGGGGAAACGGCCGCACCTGTTTTTAGGAATATAATGGAAAAACTATTAAACCATAACAATTAGTTCCGTTGACTAAATAGTGCTAATATAGTAGAATAATAGTATAATTTTAGATAGAAACATATTGCAGACATAGTTAAAAAGTTCACAAATGAGGTGTAAATTTATGATTGTTCGGGGAGAGCGCATACGTGCATTAAGGGAAGAACGGGGATATACACTGCAGGACTTGGCAAAACGTGCTAAATTATCTCTATCTTATTTAAGTGAAATTGAAAGAGGGTCAAAACGGCCATCATTAAAGACGATAGAAAAACTGGCGGCAGCTTTGAATGTTCCCAAGACACAATTAATTGAAGGAGAAGTTACAGACAAAGGCCTCACATTAGGTGAAAAAATCCGCATTTTGCGTACAGAAAAAAATATGTCATTACAGGAATTGGCAGATAAGGTGGGAATATCACTTTCATACCTCAGCGAAATTGAACGCGGTACAGTTTACCCTGCACTGAGTACTTTAAAACGAGTTGCAGAAGGCCTAGGGGTTCCTGCTTCAACGCTGATGGGACATGAAGGAACACTGGGGCATAAACTAAGATCGCTGAGGGAAGAATATGGTTTAACCCAAGCCCAGTTAGCCAACCTGGCCAATGTAACAGCTGGCTTAATTGGACAGATAGAGCAGGGGAAAGTCCAACCATCATTAAAAACCCTGGAGAAGCTTGCTGAAGTAATGGGCGTATCGCCGTGCTATTTTATAATGGAGCCGGGTGCCGTTGATCAAATGATCAACCTGATGAATCCTGAACTGAGAGAACTGCTAGTACATCCTAATGTGCAATCCATATTAAGCATGATATGCAACTTGAACGAAAAAGAATTACAGTTTATACTTAATTTTATACAGCTGTTTAAAAAATCTGAGCTAACTTAAATTGTAATGAGGTGATGTGCCGGTGCCTACTTATGATTTTAAATGTAAGGATTGCGGTAATAAATTTACTGTAATTGTTTCGATATCTGAAAAAGATAAAGTTAAATGTCCAAAATGTCAGAGCAGCAATATTCAACAGCTGTTGACAGGATTTTTTACTAAAGGCTCCTCCTGTGGAAGTACAGAGCAGGGTGGTGGATGAGCATTTTAAAATGGAGACAGGTTGTCTCCATTTATTTTTACCCTTTCAAAGTAAAAACCGGGTAAGTGAACTGTCCAAGCCCCAAAAGCCATAGATTGCTGAGTTATAAAAATTTTATGATAACTCTGTGGATTCTATATGAAAATTTTGCTATTATTATAAAAGACCAGTACTGAACAGGGGGCGATGATGTATGCCAATAGAAGTTAACGAAAGCACTTTCGAAGCTGAAGTTTTACAATCGCAGGTTCCGGTTTTAGTAGATTTTTGGGCCAGCTGGTGCGGACCGTGCCGCAGTATAGCACCTATACTGGATCAGCTGGCTGAGGAATATAAGGGCAGGGCTAAGATATGTAAAGTTAATGTAGATGTAAATCAGACATTAGCAAAGCAGTATCAGGTGATGAGCATACCTAATTTGGTCTTCTTTAAAGATGGTAAAAGGGTAGACCAGGTGGTGGGTTTTACTGCCAAGCAAGAATTGGCTAAAAAATTAGATGCCCTTTTGTAAGTTCATGTAATCATTTAGAGGTTCGAAACACTCGGACCTCTTTTTTACTATATTTAAAGTATAGGATTCAACTTAGCCAAGGTATTTACCGGGGAAAGCGATAGCCGGCAAATTAAAAAGAATTAATTGCTACCTGGATATTTGACATAATAAAAATGGAGGTGATTGAAGATACCGCGTACTGTATCGGGGAGTTTTTGGCTAATAATTTAGACCCGGCCAATAAAGAACAGCGGCTTTTAAAAGAATTGTGGGAAAATGGTACAGAAGAAGAAAAGCACAGCCTGGCATCGATGATGGCCAAAATGAGCAAAAGGGACTCACTGCATTAACAAGTAAGGGGGCAGCCTTTATACGGCTGTCTATTTAATATTTTTGTAAAATAATGAAACAGCTGGTATCTTTATTTCGTCAATATATGTGATAAATTTTATATTATTGAATTTATTAACTAACTGAAAGGTGTGTTCTAATGAATAACATGCGTTATGAACAGGATGAAATCAAACATAAAAAAAGTAGAACCAAAAAAAATAATGAAAATACCTGGAAAAAAGTACTTGCATATGCTGCGGCAGCTGCTTTATGGGGTGGACTAGTTTTCGGGGGTTACTATTATGCCAAGCAGTATCTTGACCGATCTATCCGGGACGTACAGGAGACTAATGCCATGAACATAAAAAGATTGGAAACCCGCCTGGAGAATTTAACGGCGGAAATGACAGAAGTGAAAAAAGCGCTTAAAGAAGCCGACCAAACGCTATCCAGCTCTGACACTACTCAGCGGGAATTAAATGAGAAAATAAACAAGCTAAACAACCAACTGCAGGAACTTGAGAAAAGTCTCAAAATATTGAAGGAGGCTCCTTAATGCGCCTGCTTAATATATTCTTTATTTTTTTAATTGCACCATTTATAGGGCTGGGTATAGCCTTGTATGATTTAGATAAAAGTACGCAGGCCCTGGGGTTACCCCTGGGTGGAATGGACAGGACAGTGAGTAAAGCGGAAAGCAGTTTTAGAGACCTGCAAAAAAACGTGGTTTTTGTTAAGGAGTATATTAAAGAACAGGAATTAGAATACCAGGAGCAGAAAAAAATTCTTCAACAGCTGGCTCAAAAAAGCAGCCAGCATAAAAACCTGTCTGATCAAATATACGAAGAGCGTATATTGGCAATGCTGGGTCCTCCCATTAGAACTCACCGCTCTGATAGGGTGGAAGTTAAGGTTTTCAAACTTGATGAATTGGGATACAGGGGTTATATTGCCAAGGTAAAACTTTTTGATCCCTCGGTTTTTAAAGTTGTGCTGGCAAAAGACAAGTTTGGTGAAAGCGAAACAACCAGTGAAGCTGTATCCCGTACCGGTGCTATCCTGGGTATAAATGGTGGTGGTTTTTACCGCTTAGTACAGCACGGGAAAACATATACGCTTCCCATTGCCAACACAATTATTGACGGTAAGCTGCGGAACGGGGGTAATGGTTTTCAGCCTTCATACGAAGATATATTTATTGCTGGGATACAAAAGGACGGGAATGTAACCGGGGGTATAGTACATACAAAAGAAGAATTAATGAAACTTAACCTGTGGCAGGGTGTAAGCTTTGTACCCATTCTTTTGCAGGACGGGAAGCCGATGCCGCTTCCCCAAAAATGGCAGAATGAAAAACAGCCCCGTACTATCCTTGGCGAATATGCTAACGGTGATTTAATTATGATAGTGGTTGATGGTCGCCAGGCTGACTGGAGTTCCGGGGTTACTTTAGAACGACTGCAGGTTAAGTTACTAGAATTGGGGGTAAAAGAAGCTTATAATCTTGATGGTGGTGGTTCCAGTGTATTTGTTTATAACGGAGAAGTCTTAAACCGGCCATCGGATGGCAGACAGCGGAAAATGGCTACCAATATTGTAATAATGCCGTAAGGTGAAGGTGCAGTATTGTTTTAGTACAATTACTGCACCTTTATTGATTGGTTAAGTTCTTGTTCAATAATTATGGATGCGTACCTGGGGAAAGAAATATCGTATTCTTCATTGTATGTTCTTACAGCTTTTATAAGACCAATGGTGCCCAAGAAGATCAATTCACCTTCATCTAATCCGTCTTTTTGATAATTTTTAACTGCGCCTGTTATTAAATTAAGATTGCGGTCAACCAGTTTATATAATGAATCCTCATCGCCCTTCTTAATTTCTGCCAGGTACTTTTTTAGTTCGCATTTACTGGTTGATGATGGATGAGAATAAGCAGAAATAAAGGAAACAAGCAGCAGTATACCGTTAATCAATGACACTATTGCCATTTCCCAAAGACCTGCAGGCATGAAAATACCTCCATAAATTAGTTGCTGGTAATACAATTTATGGAGGTTATATATAAAATGTGAAAGTTATAAACACTAGAGTAAATTGCTGTTCTTTAGTATTTCGTATATATCTTTTTCACCGGGTTTTTTAGGGCTGTTGGCCAGGTTTTTTGCCTGCATGGTCTTATTAATAAATACCTCTTGTTCCTTTGAAGTTAATTTTAATTCAATTTTTGGCATAACTTTTGACAGCAGTTCTCCCACTTCTTCAAGGTTGTTTAATCCCATGGCCTTTACAACCTGTTCCACCCTGCCCGGACTGTGCTGGTTAAAGAACTGCAGGCTGGCTTTCATCAGTATACCGTTGGCCAGGCCGTGAGGGAGTTTTTTATAGTAAGTGAAGGGATAACCCAGGGCATGAATAATCCCGGTGGCTGTTTGAGCAATTACAGCGCCACCAAGCATGGAGGCATACAAAAGATCTTCCCGGTGTTTCATTGTAATGTTTTCTTCATTGATATTTTTTAAAACCCGGCCAATAATAGAAATGCTTTCCAGGGCCAGCAGATCTGAAATAACCGTGGCCCTGTTGTTCATAAAACCTTCAATGCTGTGGCTTAGGGCATCTACAGCCGTGTTGATGGTAATATCCCAGGGAAGATTTTTGGTATACCGGGGGTCCAGCAGGGCAGCGGCGGGGAATAACTCATCACCGGCAATGGATTTTTTTGTTTCCTCCCATTCCACCGTCAGAACGGAGTAAGGGGTTACTTCGCTGCCGCTGCCAGCAGTGGTAGGTACAGCCACAATGGGCAGCGGCGGAGCGGTCCATTTCCTGGCCATTAAATCCTGCTGGCTGATATCATTTGTTGCTGCAACGGCTGCCGCTTTGGCTGCATCCATGGGAGAACCTCCACCAATACCAATTATAAACTCAGCCTCCATCTTTCTAGCCATTTCAGCAGCCCTGTAAACGGCAGTTAGACTGGGGTTTTCTTCTACTTCATCAAAAACGTTATATTGAATACCTTCTTTAAAAAGTGCACTGACCATATCCCTGAGGGAACCATTTCTCTTGGACGAGTTTTTACCGGTTACAATTAATGCTTTTCTACCCAGGGCAGATAATTCTTTGCTGTAATTTTCAATACATCTTTCACCAAAAAATATCCTGGTGGGACAGTAAAAGCGAAACTGCAAATTAACAACCTCCTTAAATTATTTTACATGTGACATTTTATCATATTTTGCCAATTATTAAGGGATAAAGGAATATATTAATAAATTAAATATGCAGGATATTAGCTTATAAATAATGAAAAATAAGTAAAGCAACAG
>JACDOL010000090.1 GCA_017656165.1 Desulfotomaculum sp. | reverse complement strand
ACCTTAACCCTGCCATTAATATTTTTAGTATTTATTTATCTTTAACTGTTATTTCTACTACTTTTCCATCATCAAGTTCCAGCTGTACCTCCCAGTCATCTTCAATATCATCAAAATCAATGTTTTCATCATCTTCTTCATCGTAGACCTCAACATCCTCATCAACATTAAAGGCAAACCTGTTGTCACTATCCTGTTCAATGGTTATCTTCCAGTTATCGTCATCGATGCTGTAAACTTCCCCGGGCACCAGAATATCGTCCTCGTCTTCCGTTACTTCAATGGCAATGACTTCATCGTTGTGTACGTAAAGCTTTACTTCACTGCCAATTAAATAATAGCTGATATCTATACTGCTGGCCAGGTCAAAGCTGCCATCATCAATTTCTATATCATCTTCATCCAGGTCTTGGATAGTTCCATCGTAAGTTTCAACCAGTTCAATTTTTTCAACATCCCCGCGGTTATTTAAGTAAATGACGGCGTCTTCTTTATCATCTTCATCTAAATCATAGAAGTCTAATTTGTCGCCATCCACGTCATATACATCGACATCTTCATCAACGTCATAATCTTCTTTATCACCGTATACGTCCAGTAAAGTTAGCTCCCAATCATCTTCATCATCTTTATCATTGTGCAGGCTGTAAATTGTCCCAATTAACCTGCTGTCATCATCATCCAGCACTTTAATTTTTAGAGCTTCGTCGTTACTGTATGTTACTTCTACCATATAGCCTTTTTGCAGATCTTCATAGTCGTAGTCATTGTCGTCATCATTTAAAACAATTATATTTTCTTGATCAATTTCCAGTTCCACTTCGCTGCTGCTGTTTTTAGCAACTTCTATTTCATCATCTTTAATATCGATTATTTTTCCTCTAAGAGTATTAATATCATCCATAAGATGTATTTTTTCGATTTTTCCGTTTTCCAGCTCAGCCTTAATAAAAGCGTCCTTGGTAAGGGATAAAAGGGAAGTTAAGTCACCATCTTTATCGTAAACTTTAATGTCCTCATCTAGCTTGTAAGTTTCTTTATCATCATCTAAAAGATCCAGTTCTATACCGTTTACAGTTAATTCTTTTACCTGTCCCCATACTACTTTTTTTTCGGATGAATTATTTACATTATTGTTATCATTGTTATAATTGCTGTTGAATGAGCTGCTGGTGATGGTTTTGATAAATGACACCCTGTTGTAGTCATCCAGGTACAGCCGGACCAGCTGGTTGGCTAACAGGTTATCTGGTGAGACAATGCTGCTGCCGTAATAAACTGCTGCGTTTGGTGACAGCGTGTACACAAAGCTATTTCCAGCGTTATCGGCAATGACAATATTTCCTGAATTATAGCTTTTGAAATAACCTTCAACTCTTTTGCCTGGGTTGGGGTTGGCTATACCCAAATCAATCATTCTAGCAAATATGGTCGCCAGTTCAGACCGTTTTACAGGTGATAAAGGGCTGAAAGTAGTGGCTGTTCGACCGTTAATTAAACCTGCTTCATAAACACCGGCTACATAACTCCTTAAGCCGGGATAAATTTTGTCTTTATCGACAAAAGGTAGATTGTCATAATTACCTCTAAGATTAAAGGCCAGTGCTATCATGCTGGCAACTTCCTGGCGGTTGGCATTTTCCTTGGGATTAAAATATTTTAATCCGCTGGCCACCAGCCAGCCCTCGTCTACTGCCACAGCCAGGTGCTTTTTATGGCTTTCAGTTGTTGTATTGGGAGGAAACTCATAGCTGCATTTACTTAAATCATATTTTTCAACTTTTTCTCCCAAGTTTTTAATTCTTATCAGCATAAATATTGTGTGAAGGCGTGAAACGGGGTCATTAGGCTTAAATGTGCCATCAGGGTAGCCGTTAATTATCCCTGCTGCACTTATTTCTTCTATACTTTTTTTAGCCCAGTGGTTTTCCTTAACATCTGAAAATAAAGGATTAGCTGCCCAGGCAGCTGCTGATGATGTTAGTAGTACCGAAAAAATAAGAAGTATTATTAATTTGCTTTTAATGTACTTCATAATACCCTCCCTGAATTGTAATAATACTTAAATTCTACTAAAATATAATTATCCAGCTGTGCAGGGAAATCCTGCCTGTATGGGCAGATTATGATAAATATTGTCATCAAGAATAAAAAGTCAAGTAATTAATGAACCAGCCGATAAATTGATGTAGGAAACTTTAAAGCAGGGGGATGAAATATGATATGGCCAATATATAAAAAAAGAATACGGAAGTGTTATGTCACTTGTATTATACTTCTCATGGCTTTTACTGCACACGCGCTGGCTGCAGGGCAGCTAGATGCTGATGATATAGAGGTATATATTGGTAATGATGAAATAGAAGCTGCAGACGATGATGAAAGTAAATATAAGGTACAGTCAAACGTTGTTGACATTGTAGTTGACAACTTCCCATCAGCCAATAATGTTACCATCAACGGTATAGAAGCTGAACCTGATGGGCGTGATTGGGTGCTTGAAGATGTAGAACTGTCTCCCGGAGAAAATACCATAACTGTATCAGTGGACGGCAGCAGTGTGGATATAGTAATTGATTATGTTGACGTGGCCGCTCCTAATTCCTGTTACCGAATTAATGATATTACCAAAGAAATGGGAGAAGATGTGGTTATTGAAGCATTTCAGGGCAGTTTAAAATTGGATTTGGGAAAAAATGTTCTCCTTGATGACGGCAGGGATGAAATAGCAGATGAACAGAGTATTGAAGTTGGTATTTACGAAGATGAATATATTAAAAGCAGGTTCAATTTTGTTCCCGCCAGTAAATTGTATAAGATAAGTGCAGCTGATGAAGACTATACATTACTGCATGACGGCAGATTAACCATCACTTATGATGTCAAGGATGTAGGCAGCAGCTTGGATACTCTTACAGTATTATGGTTTAAAGAATATGATGATGATCCTAACTGGTCAGTATTTGAAAATTTAGGCGGTAAAGTTGACCGCGAAAATAACAGTATCACTGTAACTTTTCCTAAAAATGGTTTCGGCTACTACGGTGTATTTAACGTAGCAGGTAACTTCAGTGATTTTTATGTAGGGAAAGATAATGTTAGGTGGGCACAGACTTATGTCTTACCCCTATACGCCAAGGGAATTATGCAGCCCTTAGACCCTCATTCCGGTTATTTTGGTTTAGTAACCTGGGATGGGCAGGAGAAGCTGATTACCCAGGGTGAATTTGCCACCATGCTGGCCAAGGCTTTGCAGCTGCCGTATCGAGAGATTAAAGAGGTTAATCATGATTATAGTTTTGGAAGCAATTATTATACTACCAGCAGGGACCCCTACGTGGAAGCATCTGCCAGTCACGGGTTTTTGAGGGGGATTCCATTTTCCCCTAACAGTTTCCTTACCCGGGAACAGGCAGCGGTAATGATTGCCCAGGCCGCAGATTTAAGGCTTTATAATGACCTTGATTTAATCAGCCGGATAGTAAGCAGGATTTACACTGATTCAGAATGTATTTCACCATGGGCAAGACCACACGTATATGCGGTGTACAGGACTGATTTAATGATTGGTATGAAAGACCCCAAGTACAGGAACCGGTATAAATTTGCCCCTCAAAGCCCACTAACCAGGGCACAGGCAGCAAAAATAGTATATAAATTAATGCAGATGAAAAATATACAGGATG
The DNA here is from genome assembly GCA_017656165.1 of Desulfotomaculum sp. Classification (GTDB taxonomy): domain Bacteria; phylum Bacillota; class Desulfotomaculia; order Desulfotomaculales; family Desulfohalotomaculaceae; genus Desulforadius. The sequence continues at coordinate 3,796 of JACDOL010000090.1, read as the reverse complement.
AAAATTAAGTCAGGTCGGAGTATGACCTGGCTTTTATTTTATACTTTTTCCCATAAAAATTGTTAATCCCGCATATAAATTAGCAACACCGGTATGTACAAAATGGTTGAGGGGGGACCACTTTGAAGAAGATAGTGATAGCGGGCAGGAACGATGCGGGAAAGAGTACAATCCTGGGAGAAATTTATAAGGGGTTAAAAAACAAAGGATACCAACCTTTGGCAGTGGGTTCTGGAGTTCAAGATGAGAAACCGTATTTACACAAGGGAATAGATGTAAACTACCTGCATATTGCTGTCCCGGAACCGGGGTGGGATGTTGTTGAAGATATTGAGAGGGTTATTCGTGATGTGTTAAATAAAATTGAAGAAAAAAATAAGCTTATCATCCATGCCCGCAGGGCCCTTGAGGACTTAAATAAAGTACGATCTGTACTGGAACTGGGGAGCCTGACACAGCGGGATATTCCCAAGCCGGCAGAGCTGCCCAATGTATTCCTGATAGAAGCTGTGGGAATTAACGATGGTTATAAATCTATAGAATCCCGTGAGCTGGCTGATATACTGGTAACTATAATTCCAGCCAATATCAAAGGTGAGATTATCTTGGAAGCGGGTAATGTTTTACTTGACGAAGCAGATATAATAGTGGTTACTAAAATTGACGAAACACCGAGAGATGTTACTTCAACTACCGTAAAAATGCTTAAGCGCATATACCCTTATAAGCCAATAATCCCGGTAGTAGCTACCCAAGGAGTACATATGGATTTGGTTACAGAGGAGATATTAAAACTGATGATAGACCCGCTGATTTTAATAGATAAAGCAGAACAGCACAGGGATACAAAAAAACACTAAAGACAATAAATGCCATTTTAAAAATAAATTCCTTGTTGACATTTGTGTTATTACGTAGTAAATTATTTTCCATGACAAGCAAATAATAAAGTCTCTTATCCAGAGAGGCGGAGGGACTGGCCCTATGAAGCCCGGCAACCTTCCTGGTCCCAGGAAAGGTGCCAATTCCTGCAGAAGCATTTAGTGCTTCTGAAAGATAAGAGAGGTGGGAGTGTTAGTAATGAGCCTCTTCTGTCTTTCAGAAGAGGCTTTTTAACTGTATCAGCAAGTATAAGTTTTGATGCAGCCAAGGTATTTACCGGAGAAAACGATAGCCGGCAAATTCAAAGAACGACGGAGTGTAAATACCTTGGCAGTGCTAAGACCAAAGGCCTTTGTTCTTTATACCAGGCTGGATGAAAGGATGAGGCAGGGCAAATGATTACCATAAAAAATTTAAGTAAGGTATATGAAAACGGGTCAAAGCCAGTTAAAGCACTAGACAATATAAACATGCATATTCAGAAAGGTGAAATATTTGGGATAATCGGGTACAGCGGTGCTGGTAAAAGCAGTTTAGTTAGATGTTTAAATATGCTGGAAAAACCAACAGCAGGAACAATTACTATTGATGGTAAAGAAATTACAGCTCTAAATGATAAAGAGCTTAGGACAGCAAGGCGTAAAATAGCAATGGTATTCCAGCACTTCAACCTGTTATCTTCCAGGACTGTTTTTGGCAACGTGGCTTTTCCGCTGGAAATTGCCGGGGTGCCCAAAAAGGAGATAAAACAGAAAGTTGAAAAACTGCTGGCCCTGGTAGGGCTGGCTGATAAATATGACGCTTACCCAGCCCAGTTATCTGGTGGTCAAAAACAGCGGGTAGGCATAGCCAGGGCACTGGCCAATGATCCTAAAGTACTGTTGTGTGACGAGGCAACATCTGCCTTGGACCCTGAAACAACCAAATCTATTTTGAAACTGTTGAAAGATATAAACCGCCAGCTGGATTTAACTATTCTAATAATAACCCATGAGATGAAAGTGATTACTGAGATTTGTGATACTGTAGCAGTGCTGGAAAGCGGAAAAGTTATTGAAATGGGAAATGTTGTTGATGTCTTTACCAAGCCCCAGCACTCAACCACCAGGGCATTTGTTCAGACTGTTATTAACACTGAAATACCTGAACCAGTTAAACAGCGGATTGGACAGGAAGGTGGCGGCAGGGTAATCCGGGTTTCTTTTATCGGAGATCATACGGGAAAAACGGTTATTTCTTCCATAGTTAAAAAGTTTGATGTTGATGCCAACATTCTTTACGGGAACATAGATCACCTGCAGGATACTCCTTTTGGTGGTTTGATTATCGAGCTGACAGGAAAGCAAGAAAGTATATTGAAGGCAGAAGAATACTTAGCTCAACAGGGATTGCAGATTGAGGTGATTGCCAATGACTGCTGACATTTCTTTAATAAATCACTTAATTGAAATCAGTCCTGAATTATGGAAAGCTACCTATCAAACCCTGGTAATGGTTGGTGCGACTATGTTTTTTTCCACCATTATTGGTGTGCCTTTAGGAGTGCTGCTGGTAGTTACAGAAAAAGGCAGTATTATGGAAAATCCCAAGGTCTGCAGCATCCTGGGATCCTTGGTAAATATTTTTCGATCAGTACCATTTATCATTTTATTAATTGCCTTATTTCCCTTAACCCGCCTTATTGTGGGAACCACCGTTGGAACTGCAGCGGCAACTGTGCCCCTGGTTGTGGGTGCTGCACCTTTTGTGGCCAGAATAGTAGAAAGTTCTTTAAAAGAAGTGGACAAAGGTGTGGTAGAAGCAGCTATATCAATGGGAGCCAGGCCGTGGCAGATCATTACCAAGGTTCTGCTTCCCGAGGCACTGCCTGGTATTATCCTTGGGTTGACAATTACTACAGTGACGGTAATAAGTTATTCGGCAATGGCCGGTGTTGTGGGCGGTGGAGGTTTAGGTGATTTGGCATACCGTTATGGATTCCAGCGTTTTGACGAAATAACCACCTATGCAGTTGTGGTAATACTGGTAATAATGGTTCAGCTGGTGCAATCCTTTGGCAGCTGGCTTTCAAAAGCTGTAAATAAAAAATAAATTAAAGGGGGAATTTAAAATGAAAAAACTTTTAGCTGTACTAACACTTTTACTAACTTTAATTGCTGCAGGATGCGGCGGCAAAGACACAGCCGGTGATGATGTGCTGGTAGTAGGTGCCACCGAGGTGCCGCATGCTGAAATTCTGAAAGAAGTGGTAAAACCTAAACTGGAAAAAGAAGGAATAAAGCTTGATATTAAGGTATTTTCTGATTACACCACGCCAAACCTAAGCTTAGATGCCGGTGATTTAGATGCAAACTTTTTCCAGCACCAGCCTTATTTAGATGACTTTAATAAAAAACAAGGCACAAAGCTGGTCAGCATTGCTAAAATACACTTTGAACCCATGGGCTTATATTCCAAGAAAGTAAACAGCTTAGATGAACTTAAGGAAGGTGCGCAGATAGGTATTCCCGGTGATGCTACCAACGGAGGCCGGGCGCTGGTTCTGCTGGAGAAAGCCGGTTTGTTAAAATTAAAAGAGGGTGTTGGAATTGACGCCACCGTTAGGGATATTGTAGAGAGCAGGGTAGAAATTATTGAAACTGAGGCCGCCCAGCTGCCTCGTTCATTGGAAGACCTGGACGGTGCAGTTATAAACGGCAACTATGCAGTTCAGGCGGGAATGAAACCGAAAGATGCCTTAGCTGCCGAGGATGCCCAGTCAGAAGCAGCAGAAACCTACGGAAACATACTGGTAGTTAAAGAAGGAGATGAAAACCGCGAAGACCTGCAAAAATTAGCAGAAGCACTGCAGTCTGAGGAAGTAAAAAAATTTATTGAAGAAAAATACGAGGGAGCAGTTATTCCCGTATTTTAA
>JACDOL010000089.1 GCA_017656165.1 Desulfotomaculum sp. | reverse complement strand
TATATAAGGGCGCACAGCGGTGTACGCCCTTGTTTATAAACTTAATGCAGAATAAATTGATGCTGAAAGGATTTAGAAAACCCTGTATAGAATATTAACTAGAAAGCATTACTTTTTAATTTTTTTATTAACTCTGGTACATTTTTAAAAGCATCTGTTTCATATTCTTCTATTCTGCCCTTGTCGCAGAGTTCAGAAAACTTGGGATCAATGGGCAGAGTAGCCAGCATGGGCAGGCCAAGCTTTTTCGCGGACTCCCCATGTCCTTCACCAAAAATGCGGATTTCTTCACCACATTTCGGACATACATAATAGCTCATATTTTCAACCATACCTAAAATGGGAATGGGTGGATCCATTAAGTTAACCATTTTAACAGCTTTACGCACTACCATGGATGCGAGATCCTGCGGTGAGGTGACAATAACCAGGGCATTAAGTGGTATTTGCTGTATAACAGTTAAAGGAACATCACCAGTACCCGGCGGTAGATCTAACAGCAGGTAATCCAGCTTACCCCACTCAACATCGGTCCAAAATTGTTTTACTGCACCAGATAAAATAGGACCACGCCAAATCACCGGGTCATCTTCATTTTCTAACAGCAGGTTTAAAGACATAATTTTAATGTTTAACAGGCTGCTTTTGGGGGGTTCAAATCCAATGCTACCTTTACCGGGTCTGTCAACAGTACCAAACATTTTTGGTATGCTGGGACCGGTAATATCCGCATCAAGTATGCCCACCTTATAACCCTGCTTGGCCAGACTAACTGCCATTAATGAAGTAACTGAAGATTTTCCTACCCCACCTTTACCGCTCATTACAGCAATTATATTTTCTACCATAGTTGAGTCGTTCGCGGCTAATTTTTGCGGAGCGGAACAGCTGCTGCCGGTGCTGCAGCTGTCAGCGGTGCAGCTTTCTTGTTGATTGCTTTGGCAGCTCGTGCATTTTTCATCCATACTACGTTCCCCCTATCTAATATGAACATTGTTTCATAACCATAATATTACTGCTTGAGAATAAAGTCAATATTTATTTGATATATATTGTACAATTTATATTATAATATTTTTAGATAGGGGGGGGATTACAATTTTAGTAGATTATCATGTACATCCCAGTTTTTCTATTGATGCTGCTGAACAATCCATTGACATGTATTGTGAGAGGGCTGTAAAAATAAACCTGTCAGAAATATGTTTTACCCCTCACTTTGAATGTGACCCCGAACGAAGGGAAAAGGACTGGTTTGTAAGAATAGGGAATGTTATACACCCAATGGAAAATTGGAAATGGTTAGATGTTTTTTTTGAGGAAATAGACAGGGCCAGTATAAAATATAAACACTACAATTTGAAGGTAAAAGCTGGGATAGAAATAGGGTATGATATAGGTTTGGAGAAAACCATCGAAAAGCTGGTCAATAATTATCCTTTTGATTTTATTCTTGGTTCGGTACACTGTCTAGAGCATTGTGCCATTTCCAGCCGCGAGGAAAGCTTAAGTTACTTCTATGGGAAAACTGTTGAACAGGTAATAAAACAGTATTACTATGTGGTTGATCAAATGATAGAGACAAAACTCTTTGATTGTGTAGGCCATTTAGACCTGTACCGGAGATATGGTCTTCAGTATCTTGGCCCAGAGGTTGAAGAAGTTCATTACCATTATACGGAACCAGTCATAAGAAAAATATCACAATATAACATGGGGATAGAAATAAATACTTCCAGCCGGCGGCGCGGGCATAGAGAGTTTCATCCCAGCAGAGAACTATTGAAACTGGCAGTAAACTGTGGGGTTCAAATATTTACTCTGGGTTCTGATGCGCACAGCGTCAAAGAATTAGGAGATGGGATAGCGGAAGCGGATAAATTACTAAAAAACATGGGACAGGCTGCTGCAGTATTTAACAGGCGGCAGCCTGAGCTGCTTAGCAAATGATGTTAATCGTTATTACCCTATGGACAAATTAACCTGTGGTACCATAAAATATATTTGTTGTCTGTATGGGAGGTGAAGAAAATAATGACTGTATTAAAAAACAAGGCGGTTAAAAGGTATCGTGCCGGTAATATTACTGCTGCTTTTGGTGCAGACTTGCTGGTTACCGGTTCAACAAGTGTTCCCAACCTCCTTTTAAAATACTATACAAAGCTGGATATTACTGATAGTGAAATGATGCTGCTGATTCAACTTTTAAGGTTAAGACTGGAAGAAAAGAACCTATACCCCACCCCTGAAGACCTTGACGAGACTGTCAATGGTGGAGCTGAGCAAGTTCGGTACCTAACAGATAGCCTGTTGGAAAAAGAAATTTTAGGTATTACTGAATACTATGATTTTGAACAGGATATGGTAATCAAGGGTTTCGACTTTGAACCACTTTACGAAAAGTTATCAGAACTATGGGCCTGTGACAAAGTTAAAGAAATTGAACGAACTAAAAATATATTAGAGTCTTCAAATTATACTTCAACCAGCAGATTAGCTAACGCAAATAACCAAAAAACTTCCCTAAGAGAAGATCAGCCAAGTGGACAAGTATTAAATATCTGCACACTTTTTGAACGGGAGTTTGCTCGACCGCTGTCGCCGATGGAAGTAGAAAGGATACGCCACTGGCTGGATGAAGTTGACAGTGTATTAATAATGGAAGCACTGCGCCGGGCAGTTATGCTCGGTAAAAACAATTTCCGTTATATTGAGGCAATTTTGATGGAGTGGCGGAAAAACAACTTGCGGACGTTACAAGAAATTGAAAAGTATGATGAAGAATTTAAAAGACGACGGGCCAGCCGGGGTTATAATACCAGGAAAAATGAAGATAAAACGGGAACGCAGGTTGATAAAGAGCGTAAAAAGTTATATGATGCACTTTTAATGAGTTAACTGGGGTGGTTAGATGGTTAAGTGCCGTTACTGTGGCGGTACTGGATTAATTATGAAAGGCAACAAGGCCGTTCGCTGCAGTTGTATAAAAGAAAAATTACTGGAAAATGCCTATAATCAATCTGGATTAACTCCATTAATGAGGGATTACACATTTGATAATTTTGATTTTAAATATTACTCTTCCGAAAAAATTGATAAGGTAAAGGGCATCAGCTATGCACAGACGGCACAAATTACGTTTAAAGCAGCTAAGGAATTTGTTGAGAAGTTTTTACAGGACAAACATACTGAAGGACTGTTATTTACTGGACCGGTTGGAAGCGGGAAAACTTTTTTAGCGTGTGCCATAGCCAACGAAGTAATTAAAAATGGAAAACAAGTTTTGTTTGTAGTAGTTCCGGACTTACTAGATAAAATTAAATCCACATATGATAACCAGGACAGGGAATTAACAGAACAAAACGTTATAGAAGCAGCTAGAGAAGTACCCCTTTTGATATTAGATGACTTGGGGGTTCATAATTATACTGAATGGACTAAAAATAAGCTCTATTCCATAATTAATTATAGGCTCAACTACCAGCTGCCTACAATCATAACTACAAATCTGTCGGTAGCTGAACTATCTGAGCATCTCGGTGAACGTACAGCATCCAGGTTGTTTCAGATGTGCAAATTCTATCGCCTGCTGGTAGATAATAATATTAGATATATAAAAAGACTTGAAAGGAAGTAATGAAGAGGCGGCTTTTAAGCCGTCTTTTTTAAATATAGCAAAAAATATAAGATTTGACGCAGCTAAGGTATTTACTGGAGAAAATGATAGCCGGCAAATTTAAAGAACGAAATGTATATTACCTGCATGCAGTGAAATAATACAGTTATGATGAAAACACAAGCTCACAACATCTCAACGTTTAAAGTAGCAGCTGCATATATTGGAACAGTGGTAGGGGCAGGTTTTGCGTCAGGCCAAGAAGTGCTGCAGTTTTTTGGTTTTTTTGGCATTTCAGGTATTTTAGCCCTTCTGGTGGCAACGGCAATGTTTGTCTTTTTCGGACTGATAGTATTGGACCTAGGACACAGGCTGAACGCTGATTCTCACAGGGAGATAATGAGGCATGCCGGCGGAAAATGGGTAGGAACAATAGTTGATGGTGTAATTATATTTTTTCTTTTTGGAGGTTTAACTGCCATGGCGGCAGGATCTGGTGCCATTTTTGAGGAACAATTTAACTTTTCTTACGTTCTGGGCAGTTTAATAATGGTGACTGCTACGGTTTTGACGGTATTACTGGGAGTGTCAGGCGTTATCAATGCCATCAGTTTTGTTGTTCCGGTCCTGTTACTTTCGGTTATAGGGATAAGTGCTGCCACTTTTATCACTACCCCGTTCAGCATGGAGACCATTGGCGCCATAACTCAACCTGCTCGAGCCCCGGTGCCATTTTGGCCTTTATCAGCAGTTATTTATGTTTCATACAACCTGGTACTTGGTGTTTCGGTGCTGGGGCCCCTGGGAAAACATGTCGATAATCCCAACACTCTTAAAAAAGGAGCACTGTATGGTGGTATAGGATTAGGAATAGGTGCCCTGTTGATACATCTAACTTTAATAGTGAATGGTCCCAGGGTAGCAGGTTATGAAATTCCCATGGTATTTATAGCTGCTCAGTTTTCTCCTTTAATTCAAATTGCATACAGCGTTGTACTTTTGGCTGAAATTTACACTACTGCAGTGGGCAGCTTATATGGTTTTGTAGAAAGAATAACCGACGAAGGTAAGGCGGCATTTAAATGGTTGACCATTGGTGCTGGAGCTGCAGCGTTTGCTGCCTCGCAGTTTGGTTTTTCCACCCTGGTACGTACTTTATACCCTGCGGTGGGGTTTGCAGGATTGATAATGCTTGGAGGACTGCTGTATGGTTATACCAGGGAAAAATTGATTCCCCAACCAGCCTTCAAAAGAGAAGATTGATGTAAAAAAAACCGCTTTTAAAGCGGTTTTTTTTTCACACTATCAGAAGTTTTGATGCAGCCAAGGTATTTATCGGAGAAAACGATAGCTGGCACTGGTTAAAATTTTATGTATAAGGTTAAACTTATATTGACACAATATACGTCGAGCCGGGAAAGGAGGAAAAAATGCACAAAAGAATCCGTGTTCTTGCCGTATCATTGGTGGTTATTATGGCACTAATGGTGTGTATGAGTGGAGCGGCAATGGCCGGTGAGGGTTCGGAATTAGAAAAAGATATTTCATATATAGTGCAAAAAGGTGATACACTTTACGGAATAAGCAGAAAATATAAAGTTGCTGTAAGTTCGATTATGCGTTTTAATGACTTGAAAACTACTACTATATATCCCGGTCAAAAATTATACCTACCCCTAGAAACACAGGTTCCAGTAAATGTAATATCCAGGGGTAAAGTAAATATAACTTCTGAAGATATTGATCTACTGGCTCGATTAATACACGCTGAAGCCCGGGGGGAAAGTTTTATGGGAAAGGTGGCGGTAGGAGCAGTAATTTTAAACCGCTTAAGCAGTCCCTATTTTCCCCAAACAGTAAGAGAAGTAATTCTGCAGAAGAACCATTATGTATACCAGTTCAGCCCGGTGGGCGATGGTTCTATAAACTTAGAGCCAGATAAGAGCTCCAGACTGGCTGCTATCCAGGCATTAAAGGGCGATGATCCCACTAATGGTGCACTGTTTTTTTATAACCCTCAAACAAGCACTGATACTTGGATCCGAACCCTGCCTGTCACCACTAAAATCGGCAATCATGTTTTTGCATCTACAAAAGCATAGGTTTGAGTAAAGGGCGCATATATGCGTCCTTTATCAGTTATAAACCTGGTAATAAGGGGTGGACCAGTGGTACATTGTAAAAAATTAATTTTTATGCTGCCAGCCATTCTTTGCCTGCTGGTGGGATGCAGCTTGCAAGCTGCGCTTCCAGAACCCAAGCTGCCAGCTGCTTCAAGACTGCTGGATTCCTCGGGGAAAATAATTACGACCGTTGGCAATTATAACCGCATTCCTGTAGATATGAAAGAAATTTCACCATATATGAAGCAGGCGGTTATTGCTGCCGAAGACGCCAGGTTTTACGAGCATTTTGGTGTAGACCCCATTGGACTGGCCAGGGCTGTATATCATAACCTGCGGGCTAAAAAATTGGTAGAAGGGGGCAGTACTATAACCCAGCAGCTGGCCAAAAATTTATACCTTAATCATGAACGTACATTAATAAGAAAAGTTAAAGAAATGTATTACGCCTTATTATTAGAACGATATTATACAAAGGATGAAATACTAAGTAAGTATCTTAACACTGTATATTTTGGACAGGGCTGTTATGGAGTGGAGGCAGCAGCACAAAAATTTTTTGATAAACATGCTAAGGATTTAACATTGACCGAAAGTGCCATGCTGGCAGGCTTTGTGAAGGCACCCAGTTTATATTCCAACCCCGAAAATTTTGAAAAAGCACGTCAGAGACAGCAGTACGTTCTCAAGCGGATGCTGGAAACAAAATATATTAATGCTGCTGAGCTGGAAAAGACAAAAGAAGAAAAAATTAAAATATTACCAGCTTCTCAACCATTTGTTCGAGCAGGGTATTTTGTGGCTGAAGTTGTTAAACAGCTGGAAAGGGTAGTGCCCGGGGGACAGCAGGCCTTGTATACCGGTGGCTTCCAAATATATACCACATTAAATTTTGATATGCAGAAGGCGGCAGAAAATGCAGTACAGAGAGGGCTTAAAAATAAAGATTCACAATTACAGGTAGCCCTGGTGGCTGTCAATCATCAAAACGGGCATGTATTAGCCATGGTGGGCGGCAGGGATTATAACCAATCGCAGTATAACCGCACCTTAGCTTTACGTCAGCCTGGATCTGCTTTTAAACCTATCGTTTATGCTGCCGCACTGGAAAGAGGGTACACTGCAGCCAGTACTATTTTCTGCGGTCCTGTTGAATACTCTAAACCAGGCAGAAGTAAACCTTATAAACCTACAGATTATGAAGGGAGTTACCATTACCGGCATTTTACACTGAAAGAAGCATTAAAGATATCTGATAATGTGGTGGCGGTAAAGTTAAACGTACTTGTGGGGCCGCGGTCGGTTGCTGATTTAGCCAGGCGTTTGGGTATAAAAAGCAGTTTAACCCCGGCAGAATCACTGGCTTTGGGTTCTTCAGAAGTATCACCACTGGAATTGGCCAGTGCTTACGGTGCTTTTGCCAATGGGGGAATACTGGTAGAACCAATATATTTCACCAAGGTGGTTGATAGGGATGGAAAAGTGCTGGTTTCTAAACACAGTAAACTATCCAGGGTGCTGGATGAAAAGCATGCATATATAATGACAGACATGCTGAAAACTGTGTTAGAAGAAGGAGGAACTGGCAGTTTTCTCAGGATTAGGACACCGGCAGCGGGAAAAACCGGTACCACTGATAATTATCGAGATGCCTGGTTTGTTGGATATACTCCCAACCTGTCTGCCGCTGTTTTTGTTGGATATGATGAATATGAAAAGGAGGGCAGCCAACAAAAGGTTGGCAGCGGAGGTGCGGTGGCAGGTCCTATATGGCAGGATTTTATAAATACTGCTGTACAGGAACAGGAGATGATAAAAGAATTTGAAGTGCCTAAGGGAATTATTTTTAGAGATATATGTACCAGGGATGGGCTTTTAGCCTCACCAGCCAGTACCGACGTTATAA